>CAINOO010000279.1 GCA_903851535.1 uncultured Chlorobiaceae bacterium
CTGTGTGCTCCTTTCCAAAAAGTCCCCTGCGCAGAAACCATTTCAAGAGTTCAATGATGGGCACAACCGTCGCAGCCGAACCAATCGCAATTGCCCAGTCCTCAGATGAGAGACAAAATGTCCCGAACGGTGTACGAAAAACCGGAATGGTAATAATGGCCGTCAGCATCAGCAGCTCCCAGACTATTGCAAGATTCAGCCACTTGTTGGCAAAGGGTCTCCGGAGAATTGATGCACGTTCAGAACGGAAATTATAGGCCTTGAAAAACTGGATGAGCACCAGCGAAACAAAGGTCATCGTCATAGCCTCCTGAAGGGGACGACCAGATGCAAGGGCATACTGAAAAAGCGAAAGATTAACAATGGTCGACCAGATACCGCCGGTAAGCATTAGCGTCAGTATGGAACGGGTAAAGATCCCCTTTTTCGGATCGTTCGGCCGACGCAACATGATATCCTCCTCTGCCGGATCAACGGCAAGCGCAAGCGCCGGTAATCCATCGGTGGCAAGGTTCACATAGAGTAGCTGGACAGCAGAGAGCGGCAGAGGAATGCCCATAAGCGTCGCTCCGGCCATCAGGCCAAGCTCGCCAATATTGGATGAGAGCAGATACGTCAGATATTTTTTGATGTTGTCATAGATTCCCCGTCCCTCTTCCACAGCCGCAACAATCGAGGCAAAGTTATCGTCAGTCAGCATCATGGCCGAAGCCTCCTTTGAGACATCAGTGCCGGTGACACCCATCGAAATACCAATATCGGCCTTCTTCAGTGCGGGCGCATCATTCACTCCGTCGCCAGTCATAGCTACCACTTCACCATTTTTCTGCAACGCCTCAACAATACGAAGCTTGTGCTCCGGCGCAACTCTTGCAAAAACCGATACGGAGCCTGCAATGCGGCAAAGCTCTTCATCACTCATGCACTGCAGCATGGCACCGGTAACCACCCGTCCATCGCGCAAAATCCCAAGTTCACGAGCGATGGCTTCAGCCGTCAAGGGATGGTCTCCGGTAATCATGACAGGACGAATCCCCGCTTCGAGGCAACGACGCACGGCATCAGCAGCTTCAGCTCTCGGCGGATCAATCATCCCCGCAAACCCAAGAAAAGTCGCCCCCTCTTCAGATCCCCGAATCTCCGAAACCTCTTTTACCCCAAAGGCAAGCACCCGCAACGCCCTTTTGCCAAGAGCATCGGCCTCTGCAAGCAGAGCGGCTCTCATCGCATCATCAAGTCGTTGCGTGCTGCCACCGACACGCACAAAATCACATCCGGCAAGCAAAACTTCCGGGGCACCCTTAACCACTGCTGTCATCACCTTGCCAATCCGGTGCAGGGTAATCATCCGTTTGCTCTCGGAGGAAAAGGGCTGCTCGTCAAGACGCTCATACTCCCGCTGCAATGCATACTCATCAAGAGCTGCCTTGCGGGCAACAACAAGCAATGCACCTTCGGTCGGATCTCCTGCAATCTGCCAGCCACCCTCTTCGTTTTGCACAATCCGGGCGTCATTACAGAGAAGTCCAGCCAAAAGCAGCTCCTGCATGCTGTCAGGCAAAGTTCCCCCGCCTTGAACGGTAAATGAACCCTCGGGAATATAGCCTGAACCGCTCACTTCCACCAGCACTCCCGAAGTATAGAGTGCCCGTACAGTCATTTCATCGCGCGTAAGGGTACCGGTTTTGTCGGAGCAGATCACGGTGGTACTGCCAAGGGTTTCCACAACAGGTAAACGGCGCATGAGGGCGTGACGTTTCACCATGCGCTGCACACCAAGAGCAAGGGAGATGGTCACCACGGCAGGAAGGGCTTCAGGCACAACGGCGACGGCAAGCGCTATACCAAAAATAAGCATCTCGATGAAAGACTGGCCACGGAAAACGCCAAAAGCCACAATGACCAGCACAATAACAAAAGCGGCACGAGCCAGCACCGAGCCTACCTTGTCAAGATTTTTTTGAAGGGGTGTTTTTTCCGTTTCAACAGAGTGTAGCATGGTCGCAATCCGGCCAAACTCCGTCTGCATACCAGTCGCAACCACAACTGCCACCGCACGACCGTAACTGATTGACGTACCAGCAAAAACCATGTTTTTACGGTCGCCGGGGCCTGCATTTTCAGCAAGAAGAGCATCAACCTCCTTTTCCGATGGCAGCGACTCCCCCGTCAATGAGGCCTCATCACAGCGAAGGTTCATTGCCTGCAAGAGCCTCGCGTCAGCCGGTACCCGATCTCCGGCGGCAAGCAGCACCACGTCGCCCGGCACAAGTTCCGATGCATTGATCACAACCTCCAGGCCATCACGCCTCACCTTGGCCAGGGGAGCCGCCATCTCCCTGAGAGCCTCAATAGCACGCTCTGCCTTGAACTCCTGAACAAAACCAAGCAGCACGGCAAAGAGCACAATAACGGCAATGGCCACGGCCTCAATGCCGTGGCCAAGAAAAGCCGAAAGAGC
>CAINOO010000280.1 GCA_903851535.1 uncultured Chlorobiaceae bacterium
CTATTCTCGACAAACTGCATAAACTGACTGGATTTGAGGCGAAATGGCATTTGCCGGACACTCTCGATAACCTTGTCGCTCTGGAACGAAGGAGGCTTGAGAGCGCATGAGTGTTTTTTATTTCTTTGCAAAAGCCATTGTGTTTTTGACTGCCATACTCCTTCTCCTCTCGATCAGGGTCATCCTGTTCAACAATATTGCCCTTCGCCGGGAGGCTCAGGCTCAAAAAAGTCGTTCAGCCTTGCGCATAGCTCTTGAGGGCTATCTCAGGGGAGAGATCCATGTATCGGCGTTCAGTACTCCTCTTCGCAGCGAAAAAAAGCTTCTCATCGGTCTTGTGGCCCAGCTTGCCGAAGAGATGGGTGAAACGACCCGAAAGAAGCTGCTCTATATTTTTGAGACGACGGGAACACATTTTCTGGTACAAAAGGAACTTTGGAGGCTTTCGCACTCAAGAAGCTGGCAGAGGCGTCAGCGGGCGGCAACCTATCTGCCCTATATCGCAACTCGCCACGCCATTATCCCGCCGTTGGTTCATGCGCTTGAAGACAAGGTTTTGATGGTCAGGTTTTCAGCCGCCCATTCACTGGCCAGGATAAAGGCCATCGAAGCAACAGTTCCCATTCTTGAATATCTTTTGGCACCGGCAGTATGGCCTGCTGAACGAACCATTGAAATTCTCAATGAGATGGGACGTGAGGCTGTTCCGACTCTTTTACACTACCTTGCGCAGCCGTTGACAAAGGATGAATGCAAGATGTTTGCCATCAGTGCACTTGGCATGCAGCATGCACGTCAGGCTATCCCCCTCATACTCACCTTTCTTTCAAGTTCGAACAAAGAGCTTCGCATACAGAGTGCAAAAGCCCTTGGCAATATTGGAGGGGCCGAAACACTTGCTCCCTTGTGTAACTCCATGCACGACAGCGCCTGGGAAGTCAGGGCGGCTTCGGCCAGCGCTTTGGGGCTGTTGCAAGCCGATCGGGCAGTTTCTGTGCTGGCGGCCGCACTTGCCGATTCGGTCTGGTGGGTTCGTTATAACTCAGCCAACTCGCTGGCTGAACTCGGACAAAAAGGCATCACCGCCCTGAAAAATGCTCTTACCCATGAAGACCGGTTTGCTGCTGAAGTCAGCAGGCTGGTGATGCAAGAGCGCAGTCTCATGAAAAGCAGTACCCTTACTCCGCAACCATGAGCCCGGATATGCTGGCGGTACTCGAAATCCTTATCAGGATTATCCTCATCTATTATCTGACGATGCATGGCATCTACCTTGTACTCATTCTGCTCGGTTCCGCTGAGCAAAAACGGTACCACCAGGGAATTCAGTTTCGGGAATTCAAGCGTATCAGCCAGTCACCGTTGACGCCACCCGTCTCGATTGTCATTTCAGCCTATAACGAAGAGAAGGTCATTGTTCATACCCTTCTTAATGTTTTGCAGCTCCGCTATCCTCAGTTTGAGGTCATTGTTGTCAATGACGGCTCCATAGATGGCACACTGAAACTCCTGATTGAGAAGTTTCAACTGGAGCCTCTCGACAAGGTATTCAAGAAGCAGCTTCCCTCAAAGCCGGTTCGTGTGGTCTATCACTCGGCAGTTTACAAGAACCTGATTGTTGTCGACAAGGAGAATGGTCGGCGGGCCGATGCCAATAATGCAGGAGTTGACCATGCACGCTATCCGATAATATGCCAGATCGATGCCGATTGTGTGCTTGAAGAGGATGCCTTGCTCTATATGATTCGCCCCTTCCTCTATAATCGCAATGTGGTGGCTGCGGCGGCAATTATACGTCCCTCAAATGGACTTATCGTCGAAAACGGGCGCATCATCAAGCGAAATCTGCCTGAAACCTGGATTCCGCTCTTTCAGTCTGTTGAATATATCCGCTCATTCCAGTGGGCCCGACTGGGGCTCACCCGTATGAAGAGCATGCTCTGCATGTCGGGAGCCTTTACGATTATCAGAAAAGAGATTTTTATTGCTGTTGGAGGGGCAAATGTGAACGCTGTCGTTGATGATTTTGAGCTTACCGTCAGCCTTCATCGCTACATCCATGAACATCCTGAAGCAAAGGATTTTGAGATTACCTATATCCCTGATCCCGGATGTTACAGTCAGGTACCCGAAACCCTTAAAGCGTTCTGTTCACAACGGAATTTCTGGCAGCGGGCCATTCTCCAGTCGCTGATATGGAACCGCGATATGGCATTCAATAGCCAGTACGGGATGGCAGGTGTGTTTGGTGTGCCTTTTTATTTCATTTTTGAAGCACTCTCTGCCGTGGTTGAGGCAGGCGCATACATCATAGCTGTCGTGGTACTCTTCTTCCGTATAGACAGTCCTGCCATACTGATGCTGCTCTTTATTTTCGGAGTTATGCTTGGCACGCTGGTTTCGATTTGCGGAGTGCTGCTGCAGGCAACAACCAGAATGAGGCAGGAAAGAACCAGCGATCTCATTCGCCTTTTGTCGGCCGGGTTTCTTGAGCATTTCGGTTTTCATCAATTTCATGTTCTCTGCAGGCTGATGGGGATCTATGATTTGCTGGTAAGAGGACGTTTAGCTTATGGTTACAGGGAGCGCACAGAGTACAGGGAACCACCAGCGCCATAATTGCAGACATGATTGACGTATTGACAACAACAGCCTTTTTTACAGCAAATCACTGGTTTCCTGATTTGGAGGCTATAACAACAAGGTATCATGAAACGGAACCCGATCCGCAGCAATCCCAAAATTCTGTTTGCCCTGGCGTTTACCACGATTCTCGGACTGAACGGCTATTTGGTTATCAATCTGAACGCTCTTATCAACAATAATCGGCTGATCCATCGAACGCTTGTGATACAAGCCCGACTTGAAGAACTGCTCTCTCTGGTTATCGATGCCGAAACAGCTCCACGCGGCTACGTTATCATGGGCGATGAGAAGTTCCTTGCACCATATTATCATGCGGTTTCCTCACAAAGGGGGATTGGCTGGCACTTGCAGCAACTGCATCAATTAATCATTGATCCTCAGCAACAAGAGCAACTTGGGACGCTTGAGCCTGTTATCATCGAGAAACTGGCTTTTATGAAAAAAGTTGTTGAGTTAAGGAGACGTGACGGATTTGAAGGTTCGAAGAAATTGATAGCCACCGATGTCGGCAGAAAGGTGATGGATGATGTTCGCCGTCTCATTGACCAGATGAACAAGAGGGAGTCGGTGCTCCTGCAGCAGCGTTCCAATTTGGCTGAGACGAGCATGCTGCAGATGATTATTGCCTTGATTGCAGGCATAAGTTCGGGGCTGGGTCTCATACTGTTCGCTTTTATCATTATCAATCGTGAAGTCGAAAGGCGAAAGAGCGCTGAGGAGCAGTTACAACGGCTCAACAGCGAGCTGGAAGAGCGAGTCAAAGAGCGCACTGCTCGATTGAGCAGCGCCAGCGAAAATCTGCTTGCTGAACTGGAGCTGCGCAAGCAAAATGAGATGAACATCACCAATCTTTCGAGGATGTATGCTACGCTCAGTCAGATCAATCAGGCAATTTTGCATATCAAGGAGAGGGGGGAGTTGTTTCAGACCATTTGCCGTGTAGTTGTAGAGTACGGAAAATTCGCCCTTGCCTGGATTGGTGAGTTTGACCGTGAAACCGCTTTTGTTACACCAAAAGCGGTGTATGGTGCGACTGAAACGTTTCTTACGTTTCCCTTGATCAATATAAAGAAGGAGCCCTTTCGCGAGGGGATTCTCGCATCAGCCCTGGAAAGTGGATCAGTTGTTTTCAGTAAAAATATCCAGACAGACCCCGCAACAGAGCCGTGGCAGGAGATGGCGGTCGCTGGCGGATTTCATACTGCTGCATCAGTGCCTATTCGACTCAATGGCGCTATTGTTGCCTTGCTGAATCTCTATTCTTTCGATGCTGATTTTTTTACCGAAGAGGAGTGTACCTTGATTGAAGAGATAGGAGGAGATATCTCCTTTGCACTTGATATCCGGCAGTCGGAATTGGTGTACCGTCAAACTGAAAGGGCGCTCCACGAAAGTGAACTGCGTTTCAGGGCGATGTTTGAGGGCCATTCGGCTATCATGCTGATCACGAATCCCGACACAGGCTTTATCATGGAAGCCAACCCTGCTGCTCAAAAATTTTATGGATGGACGATTGATGAGTTCCGCCGGATTCGTATCCAGGAGATCAATACCCTTTCTCCTGAAGAGATTGAGGTTGCCATAGAGCAAACCCGTACAGGGGAAAAAACCTGCTTTTTATTCCGCCACCGTCGTGCTGATGGCTCCGTCCGCGATGTGGAAGTCTACAGCAGAACGATTGAGTCGAATGGCAAATCCAGTCTCTATACCATTGTGCATGATGTCACCGAGCGCAGGCACTACGAAGTTGCCACCTCACTCCATATTGCTCTTCTCGAAATGGAAGCAACTCATTCAATCCAGGAGCTGCTTCAGATGACGCTTGATGAAGCTGAGCGAATGACCGAAAGCTCTATCGGCTTTTTTCACTTTGTAGCGGAGGATCAGATTTTGCTGGAGGCGTGGTCAACCAATACGATAAAGAAGATGTGCAATGCCGTCGGTGAGGGGGAGCACTATGCGCTCAACCAGGCAGGGGTATGGGCCGATGCTGCACGCGAAAAGAGAGCCATTATCCATAACGATTATGCAGCACTCAAAGATCGTAAAGGGATGCCGGAGGGTCATGCTGAAATAAAGCGTGAGGTGGTTGTGCCGGTTTTGCGTGGTGAAAAGGTCGTTGCGCTTCTCGGTGTCGGCAACAAAAGCAGGAACTATGATGAGGACGATATAAAATGGATTGGTATTCTGGCCGATATAGCTTGGGATATTGTTGCCAAAAAAAATGCGGAGGAGAAACAGACGATACTTCAGGCCCAAAAATATGTCATTGAAAATATGGCCATGCATGACTCCCTGACCGGTCTTCCAAATCGCCGTCTGCTTTCTGACCGGATCGGCCAGGCCATTGCCCAGTGTCGTCGGAGCAATATGCTGTTTGCCATCATGCTCTTTGATCTTGATAAATTCAAACCGGTCAACGACACCTTTGGTCACGGTATTGGTGATCTGCTGCTCCAGCATGTGGCAAGCCGTGCTCTTGAAGCATTGCGAAGGAGCGGCGATACACTTGCTCGACTTGGAGGCGATGAATTTGTTGTTTTATTGCCGCAAATTGTTGCCTTGTCAAATGCTGAGGCCGTGGCCGAAATGATTCGTCATGCTCTCGCCAAGCCGTTTGACATTGAAGGTCATACGATCAATATCTCATGCAGCATTGGTATAGCCATTTTTCCCCTTCATGGTGAGGATGAACTGACTCTCATGAAGCATGCTGATGATGCCATGTACCAGTCGAAGAGTGGCGGGAGAAATTGCTTTACGGTTTTTGGTGGGGAGCTCTCAGACGATAGTGCGCATAGTCTGGAGCAGTGAATCCCTCATCACGCTCTGGATTACAGGAAGGCTTTGAGTGCCTTGCAGACCCTTGAAATGGGAAGTCCGACAACATTGTAGTAGCACCCCTCAATCCGCCGGACGTGGCAGGCCATCAGGGGATCCTGAATGCCATAAGCGCCTGCTTTGTCATAGGGTTTTGCAGAGAGAAGGTAGCGTTTGATCTCATTGTCGCTCATGGGCTCAAACTCTACAATGGTGGTCACGCATTCGGTATGGGTTTTCCCACCGCAAAGGAGCACAAAACCAGTGTAGACCCGGTGCGAGCGGTTCTGGAGGCTTTTGAGTATCTCAAATGCACTATCGAATCCTGTTGGTTTGCCATAGATTCGGTTACCCTTTGCCACGACGGTATCGGCGGCAAGAATGATGTTGTTTCTCCCTCTCTCCGGCAGCAGAAGTATGGCTGCCTCTGCTTTTTCAAGCGAAATTCTGGTGACATTTTCTTCGATTGAGTGCAAGGGGTCGAGCACTTCGGGTGTCTCGACCGCAATGGTTTCAAAAGAAAGCAGCGTCAACGAAAGAATCTCCTGTCGTCTTGGTGACTGCGATGCAAGAATAAGTGCCGGTTTGGCCATGGTTCCCTTATCAGTTCAGGTTGTTCCAGCCCCTGCGGTTCAGGTCGGCAAAGATGAGTGATCCGGCAATGATGCCCGATCCAAGATAGAGTGATCCCTGGAGGATGTCGCCAAAGATAAATTTTCCGGTACCGAACAGGATTGCATAGATCATGATGATGCCGAGTGCCCAGTCAACAAAGAGCATCACGAAGCCGGTGTCGGACTCTACATCGGGCAGGTTTTTTGAGATTTTTTTCCAGAGCGCGCCGCCGACCCGTGTGGTTCTGTAGAAAATTTCCAACTGGGCCGTTTCGGTTGGCGGTGTCAGAAAGGTGACGATAAGGGTTGCGGTGATGGTAAAGGCAACGATGATGAAAATCGAGAAGGGAAAGGTTATGCTGGTAAAGAGTTGCAACCAGGTAAAGGCGATGAAAGGGGCTACCATAGAGGTTATTTCCGACCAGGCATTCAGTCTCCACCAGAACCAGCGGAGAATCAGCACAAAGCCGGTACCTGCACCGCACTGTATGATGAACTCCCATGCTCCGGTGATGGTGTCGAGCACAAAGAAGGTGATGTAGAGGGCAAAGGTCGCAGTTAAAAAAGTGGTAATTTTTGAAACAGTGACATAGTGCTTTTCATTTGCCCCTGTTTTCAGGAAGCGTTTGTAAAAGTCGTTGATCAGGTAGCTCGTCCCCCAATTCAGGTGAGTTGAGAGCGTTGACATGTAGGCTGCAAGGAAGGCCGCGATAAGCAGTCCTTTCAGTCCGGGAGGAAGTACCGCCTTCATGACGTAGACAAAACCATCCTCTTTCTGGTTCATGGGAAGGTCGGGAAACATGACGAGGCTGACCAGACCGACGATGATCCAAGGCCAGGGTCTTAGGCAGTAATGGGCAACGGTAAACCAGAGTGTAGCAAGAAGCGAGTGCTTTTCATTTTTGGCGCTCATCATACGCTGGGCGATGTAGCCGCCTCCGCCTGGTTCTGAGCCAGGATACCAGGATGACCACCACTGGACAAAGGCCATGGCGGCAAAGGAGATGAAGGGAAGAGCAACAGCTCCCGTAATACTTTTTCCTGAAGAACCAAAGGTGGGAAAAAAGTCGAACATCCATGCCGGAAGTGCTTTGGTCAATCCTCCGGCAGAGACAACAGCGGGTGATTGCACGGCAAGAACGGCAAGGATGATACAGCCTGTCATGGCGATGACAAACTGCACTGCATCGGTAATGGAGACGCCCCAGAGCCCTGAAAGGCCGGAATAAAAGGTGGTCAGAAGCACCAGAGCAACAATGGTCAGTTCCGGATTCAGTTCCGGTACCATGATTCTGATGATCTTGAACATGGCAAGGTTGACCCAGCCGATAATGACCGCGTTGATAAAGAGTCCGAAATAGATTGCCTTGAAGCCGCGCAGAAATCGGGCTGCCGGGCCACTGTAACGTAACTCGATAAATTCAAGGTCGGTCAAAATTTCGGCTCTCCGCCAGAGCCGGGCAAAAAAGAAGACGGTCAGCATGCCGCCTGAAACAAAGGTCCACCAGACCCAGTTGCCGGCAATACCGTTTTTGGCGACAAATCCTGCTACTGCAAGGGGAGTGTCGGCAGCGAATGTTGTTGCCACCATACCGGTACCGGCAATCCACCAGGGTAGTTGACGCCCGGATAGAAAAAATTCACCGACATTTTCCGAAGCGCGTCGGGAGAACCAGAGGCCGATAACGAGCGTCAGCAAGAGATAGCCGACGATGAAACTGTAATCAAGCAGGTTGAGCTGTTCCATCTCTTTTTTTTGAAATTATTGTTGTCTGTAACCTCTATTCATCAATTCTTGACAGCTCCCGGAAGCTTTGGAAGCGATCTTCGATTTCAAGGAGGTCAAGTGATGCAATTTTTTCGGTACCGAATTTTTCCACGCAGAAACTTGCCATTGCACTGCCGTAGAGCACCGCCCTGCGCATCTCCGTGTCGGTGATGGTTTCACAGCGGGAAAGGTGACCGATAAAGCCTCCGGCAAAGGTGTCGCCTGCACCGGTTGGGTCGTAAATGGATTCAAGCGGATAGGCTGGAGCTGAAAAGATGCCATTTTCAGTAAAGAGCAGGGCACCGTGTTCACCTTTTTTGATGATCAGGGTTTTTGGACCCATCTGGCGAATGATTCTTGCTGATTTGACAAGGTTCGGGTCTTTGCTTAAGAGCCGGGCCTCACTGTCGTTGAGGATGAAGATATCCACCCGCTCAAGAGTTTTTTTGAGTTCATCAGGTTTCCCCTCAATCCAGAAATTCATGGTGTCAAGGATGACAAGCTTCGGCTTGCTGATCTGGTCGAGGACTTTGAGTTGCAGTTCGGGATCGATATTGCCGAGACAGACAAAATCCGCATTGTGGTACTGATGAGGTACAACGGGATCAAAATCAGCAAAAACGTTCAACTGGGTGTCGAGCGTGTCACGGGTGTTCATGTCGTAGTGGTAACGGCCTGCCCAGCGGAAGGTTTTTCCCTCTTCAACCATCTGGACTCCTTTGGTGTCAATGTTTCGGGAGTGTAGCAGTTCAAAATGTTTCTCTTCAAAGTCGGATCCGACAACACCGACCATCTGTATCTTGTCGGTAAAATAGCTTGCAGAGAGGGCAATGTAGGTGGATGAACCGCCAAGGGTGTTGTCGGATCGTCCAAAAGGGGTCTCGATGTCGTCAAAGGCAAGGGAACCGACAATAAGGATAGACATAGGAAAAGATGGATTTGGTTAACGGAAAAGTTTAAAAGATACGTTTTTACCGGATATTTTTTTTAGAGCTCAGGCGGCAGTTCAAAAAGCATGCACTCGCCCGGTTTGCAGCTCACTTCAAGTCGGTGCCCCCTGATCGGCCATGATTGTTCGCCGATCAGGTCGTAGAGAGAGCTGTTTTCCATGCTGAATTCAAGAAAGCCCTCTCTGGTGTCATAGAGGTTGCTGTTGCCGACAAACAAAAGCGACCGGTCGGAAACTGTTCTCATGACGGCAAAAAGCTCTGGCTGACTGGTATAGGGGATCCTTATCGAGCCTGGTTCGCCCGAAAGTATCAGGTCGAGATAGCGTGAGCGTATATCGAGAATTTTGCGGATATAGCTGTTGAGTGGAGCGAGGCCATTGCTCTTTTCCCAGTCGAAACTGAATGCGCTGAAGAGTGGCAGTTTTTCCGGCGGATAGAGAGCACGGTCTGAGTCGGTGAAATTCAGCCCGAGGTTTACCGGATACCATTCACAGAGTTCCATGCCTGAATGAAGAAACGGGATGGTTGGCAGTATGGCACTCAAGGTAAAGATAAAGATAGAGTGGTTGCGTCCCGCTTCCTGAGAGGGATAACGGAAACAGACACGCGGAGTGTTATGGTTTTCTCCCGTCCCGAAAAAGGGCAGCGCTACACCGGTTTTGTTCAGGTGGTTCAGCAGTCCACGGATAAAGACAATATCATGGATGACAAAGGGGAGAGAGCCGAAGACAGCATCAAATCCCTCCTTGCGTATTTCTGGCGTCGGGTTAAAATTTTCATCCCAGAAAGCAAAATCTGCTCTTTTTTCGCGCGCCTTGCCAACAATCGTCTGTTTGAGCAGCGTTGGCAGCGCATGACCCATATCGATCATAGCGCCATCAATCTGGTATTCATCCTGAAAACCGGGGATGATACTCGCAATCTCCTCCCAGAGGCTGCTGTTGAAGGCGGAGGGATTGTCGAGCGCACTGTCGTACATCCTTATGGTGTTGTAGGCAATGTAGTTGAATGCTTCATGGGTGTGCATTTTTAGATAGGTGACATCGCTCCATGCCGGTTGCTGGTCGTCAGGTGGCCAGTCGGAGAAGGCGCTTGCAATAGAGCAAGGCGAGCCATCTGCCGCAATGCCCTGAAGATGCTCATCCTCCCTTTGAAGCGTTACGGGTTGCTCAACAAACTGTTCCCGGTAATCTGCCGGGGGGGAGGGGAGATTGTGCAGTTCATGGCGGTCAACAACTTCATAAATGCGGTTGAGTGTATCCTGGTCAAAATGGGGTGGACCGTAGTTGCGGGTACGTTCATTTTCTTTCAGCCAATAAAACCATTCTGGATGTTCTTTTATCCAGGTGCTGTCAACAGAGGTTGTCCTGAAGACAAACTCCAGAACAACGTGCATGTCAAGAATATGTGCAGCCTCAACAAATGCTTTGAGAAGGTGTTCGGCTGAAAGCCCGAGTGCCGGTTCAGCAAGCAGGGGATCAAGCGTTCGAGGATTTTTAACGGCATAGGGGGAACCAAGAGAGCCTTTTCTGCTTTTTATGCCTATTTCGGTAAGCGGAAGAAGGTAGATGGTATTTGCCCCGAGATTTTTTATATACGGCAGGAGTGCAATGGCTTTCAGGAGCGTACCAGTCTCCCTGAAGCCGCATGAAAGTGGTTCCGTGCTGATGGATCCATCGCCGTTATGGTCAAAGGCTGCTGCGAGGCGGACAAAAAGGTTGTAGACTACGGCCGCTTTTTTCCAGTCGCCATTCCCTGGTTTTGGAGCATGGTTCTCGCCATTGCCAAGAATTGTTTCGATGATGTGGGCAAAGAATGCAGCGGGGTCTACCTGTTCGGTACCGCTCTTTTTTCCGCTCCAGATGCCGGGAACGCAATAGTCGCTGCCGGTTTCAGTACTTTGAAGGCTTTTCAGCGCTTGAAGGAGCGATGCAAGGTGGGTTTTCTGCAACGTGATGGTATTGTTTTTCGGGAAGGTAATTATTATTTGAAACCTAATGTACTAAAGATTTCATTTCTCTTTATGAAGAACATTCGGATTAGTGTTGAATATGATGGAACCTCTTTTGCTGGATGGCAACGACAGTCAGGTGCTCTTGTAACCGTACAGGGAGAGATCGAGAGGGCTTTGGGCAAGATTTTGCAGGAAGGAGTCTCGCTTGCTGCTGCAGGAAGAACGGACAAGGGGGTTCATGCCAGGGCCCAGACGGCAAACTTTTTAACAACGTCTCTCCTCGAACCGTCCAGAATTATCCACTCACTGAATGCTCTTTTGCCCAAAACAGTCAGGATAAGCGACCCGGTGGAGGTTGCTCTGGATTTCCACGCCCGTCATAGTGCCCGACAGAGGCAGTATCGCTACTTTCTTCTTGAGGAGCCGTCGGCACTTTATGGCCGGTTTGCAGGCTGTTCTTTCGGAAAGCTTGATCTGGCGCTCATGCAGCAACTGGCAGCTCTCATAGCAGGAGAACATGACTTTTCGGCATTTTCCAGAAAAGACAGGGATAATCCCGGACGAATTTGTACGGTAACGGCCTGCAAATGGTACCGTTGCCATGATGTTCTGGTGCTGCGGATTTCAGCGGATCGTTTTTTGCGAAGTATGGTGCGCTATCTTGTTGATGCCATGATTCGTGCCGGAAAGGGGATTCTCTCGGTCGAAGAGTTCAGTCGGATGCTTGAAAGCGGGGTGATGACGAGCCAGCTCAATCCGGCATTGCCAGGTGGTCTTTTTCTGTGGAAGGTGAGCTACTGAAAGAGAATTCGCTCCCATGTCGCTGAAAGAAAAGCACTCGAATATTGTAATAGTCAGGAACTGTTTTTATGTTACTTTGAAGGGTTCAATGTGGATTTTTGCTGTTGCAGCATGGATCGTTTAACAACCACTCCTCTAATTCAAACTGCCGCTTGTGAAAATCAGTTTTTCTTCCATGACGATCAAGGTGTTGTTATCGACACTTGTTTTCCAGTTTCAGGATCTCCCTCTTCGTGCTGCCGATTCTCTGACCAAAGAGAGGGATTTGTTTGCCCACTCTTCTGTTGCCGAAATTCTTGACAGCCTGGTGAATGCAACCTATTTCAAGGACGAACACTTTTCCGTTCCCTTAAAAGAGGGGGAGAAGTTTGGATTTCCTTCTACCTTTGTACCCCAGTACAGTGATTCGGTTTATGCCGCCAGAATTGCTGCGCTCAGACGCAAAACGCCGATAAATCTTGTCTATAATGATCATGTTCGTGGATTTATCAGACTCTATGCCGTAGACAGGAGAGGTTCTACGGCGAAAATTCTTGGGTTGACCAAACTGTTTTTCCCTCTTTTTGAGGAAAAACTTGATAAATATAATGTCCCCCTTGAAATAAAATATCTCGCGATCGTTGAATCAGCCCTCAACCCTACGGCAGTATCTTCCGCAGGGGCAAGAGGGTTGTGGCAGTTCATGTATGGAACGGGAAAAATGTATGGTTTGCAATCATCCTCTTTTATTGAGGATCGGTACGACCCGTACAAGGCATCAATTGCGGCAAGCAGATATTTGCGGGATCTCCACAATATTTACGGTGACTGGTTCCTCGCTCTTGCTGCGTATAATTCCGGTCCGGGAACGGTCAACAAGGCGATCAGGCGGGCTGGTGGAGTAAAGGATTATTGGGCGATATGGGATTATCTGCCAGCCGAAACAAGGGGATATATTCCTGCGTTTATTGCGGTGAACTACATTATGAGCTATTATAAAGAGCATAATATCCGCCCGGTTGAGCCAGGATTTTTGTATCAGGATATCGATACACTGCAAACGACCCGTTTTTTGTCGTTCGAGCAGATTAATGAGACCATTGGTGTGCCGATGCGCGATCTCCAGTTTCTTAACCCGCAGTACAAGCTTGGCATTATTCCTGCAGCAAGTTCCTCTCTGCCAAATGTTATCAGACTTCCCAAAAAATATATTGCGCAGTTCCAGAAGCGGGAAGAGGAGATCTATGCCTATAAATCTGCTGTCACCGTTGAGCGCGAAGGGCTTTACGCCCGACTTGAAAGTGCCAATGCAGGCACCCGGATGCAGTCTGTTGAGCCTGGCTCACCGGAAAAGGGAGAAAAAATTCATATTGTGCAGCAGGGAGAGAGCCTCGGCTCGATTGCAAGGATGTATCGCGCTTATATCAGTCAGCTTATAGCATGGAATAACCTCAAAGAGGCTGATGTTACCCCGGGGCAGAGGCTTGTTGTTTTTGGAACAACTGACAACACCACCTCATCCCAGGCTGGTCAGGAAAAAGGTGAGGTCACAAAGACGACTATTGTCAGGAAGACGATTGGACGTTACAGGGTAAAAAGAGGTGATTCTCTGTTACTTCTTGCAAAAAAGTACAATACAACCCTTCAACGCCTGATCGTACTGAACAACCTTGGCCACAGGACGACCATTGTGCCTGGTCAGCTTGTCAAGTTTGACAAGGAGATTCTCATTACGAAAAGCCGTTCATCATCACCCCGTGTTTCGGCAGAAAAACATTCCAGGGGAGCTGTTAAACACCAGCGCCACTCATCGAAAATGGTTTCGGCTGCAAAAAATCATAGTGCAAAACAGAAGAAATCCCTTGCTCATGATCGCAAGCACAGGAGGTGAGAGTGGTGTTGCAAAGTTTTTTTTATGCACGGTAATTGTTATTTCGTCGTGTTCTATAAAGGATAATTTTCTTATCTTTAGCCTTTTCAGGTTGGTCAACTGACGGAGAATAATTGTTGGTTAGAAGCCGCTTTATTCAATAATTCTTTAAATGAGAATCACTAAAACGTATGCGTAATATCATTTTTACCGGAAAAGGTGGAGTTGGTAAAACTTCTGTAGCCGCTGCAACAGCGCTCAGAGCAGCAGATATGGGGTACAAAACCCTCATTATGTCTACCGATCCGGCCCACAGTCTGGGTGACTCGCTCGATGTTCAGTTAGGACCTTCCCCGGTTAAAGTTGCTGAAAACCTCTGGGGTCAGGAAGTCAGCGTTTTTGGTGATCTCAATCTGAACTGGGATGTTGTCCGTGAACATTTTGCCCACTTGATGGAATCGAGGGGTATTGAAGGGGTTTATGCCGAAGAGATGGGTGTGCTTCCGGGTATGGAAGAGCTTTTTTCGCTCTCCTATATCAAGCGTTATAATGAGCAGCAGGAGTATGACCTTCTTGTTGTTGACTGTGCGCCTACCGGTGAAACCCTTCGTCTGCTCTCTTTGCCTGAAACATTCGGCTGGTTTATCAAGCTTATCCGCAATGTTGAAAAATTCATGGTAAAACCTGTTATCAGGCCTCTTTCGAAGAAAATCAAGAAAATAGACGATTTTGTAGCTCCGGTTGAGGTTTATGACAAGGTCGATAACCTGTTCTCTTCTACGGAAGGGATTATTGATTTGCTGGCCGACAGCTCCAAAACAACCATGCGTCTGGTGATGAATCCTGAAAAGATGGTTATCAAGGAGTCAATGCGTGCCTTGACCTATCTTAATCTCTATGGCATTACCGTTGACCGTATTACCATCAACCGTGTCATGCCGGATCAGAGTCCCGATCCTTATTTCCAGAAGTGGCGTGCCATTCAGCAGAAGTATATTGAGCAGATACAGGAAGCTTTTGCACCTATCCCCATTACTGAAGTGCCGTTGTTTGATGATGAGGTGGTTGGTATCGCGATGCTCCGCAGGGTAGGTGAAAAGGTCTATGGTGACCTGAATCCTCTTGATATCTTCTTTAACGAGAACCCTATTGATATCAAAAAGGTTTCTGATGGTCACTACAAGGTGCGTGTCAGACTGCCTTTTATGGAGAACATGGGACTTGAACCGAAAATCCTCAAGCTTGGCGATGATCTTACCATCCGTATTGGTGATTATCAGAAGATTGTGGCGCTGCCGATTTTCCTTGCAGGTATGGACTCAACAGGCGCATCCTATGAAGACAAGTGGCTGAGTATTGATTTCGAGAAGGCTAAATAAATATGGTGGCTGCATCGCCCTGTTCGTTCCGTTTTGCGTATAAAAAAAACCTGCCTTTCCGGCAGGTTTTTTTTATGGCGTTTTTTATTCAGAGCGAGACCAGATTGGCGACGTCAACGCCATTAACGGCCCTTATTTCATCAAGCAGGGCAGTCGTAACATTGCCATCAACAACAATTGCGGTCATTGCGACCTTTTTTTCCTCATCCCTTGAGAGTGCCACGTAAGCAACATTGAGGTTATGCTGCAACAGTAACTGGGTGACATGGGCAATAACACCCGGTTTGTCACTATTGTTGTAGATGATGATGTTTCCTTCCGGCTTGAATTCCACAAGAAACCGGTCGATCATCACAATTCTTATCTCCTTTTCACCAAAGACCGTTCCACCTATCATCCGTTTTGTCGATCCGGTTTCAAGTTCTATGCGGATGAGATTGGTATAATCCGGATTCTCTTTTTCAAACTTCTGTTCCAGACTTATGCCGCGCTCTTTGGCCATGGTGAACGCATTGATGTAGTTGGTATCTTTCGATTGCTGAACATCAAGAAACCCTTTTAATGCCGCTGCCGTAATGACCTCATTGAAGGTATGCAGGAACTCGCCGGAGGTTCTGACCGTCATTTTGCTCGCCTGGTCTGGTATCATCTGTGCCAGTATGGCTCCGAGTTTTTCGGCCAGCGCAAGATATGAGCTTACGCCGGGAGCCTGTGCCAGTTCTACAGCCGAGGCATTGACCGCACCATGAAGCTTTCCTGTGCGTTTCCATTCAACAATCTGTTCTGCTATCTGAATGGCGACTTTTTCCTGTGCTTCGCTGGTAGAGGCAGCAATATGCGGTGTGACAATCACCTGATCGAGTTTGAGAAGGGGATTATCGGGTTTGACCGGCTCACTTTCAAAAACATCAAGTGCCGCAGTGGCAACTTTTCCGGAAAGGATGGCTTCCGCCAGGTCGGCCTCATTGATGATTCCTCCCCTGGCGCAGTTGATGATGATAACACCTTGCTTCATCAGCTCAATCGTCTTTTTTGAAATCAGGTTACGGGTTGATTCGTTGAGCGATGAGTGGATGGTGATAAAATCGGCACGGATGAAATTTTCATGCAGCGGCAGAAGCTCAATGTTGAGTTTTGCTGCGTATTCGTCGGGAATCATGGGGTCATAGGCGATCGTTTTCATTCCAAACGCCTGCATGCGGGATGCTACCTCACGCCCGATTTTCCCAAGACCGATAATGGAGAGGGTTTTTCCCTCAAGTTCCACGCCGGAAAATTTTGTCTTGTTCCAGTTTCCCTGCTTGAGGTCTGCCGTTGCCTGGGGAATACGACGCGCTGCGGAAAGCATCATGGCACAGGTATGTTCGGCTGCGGAAACGGTGTTTCCTCCGGGCGTATTCATCACGATAATGCCGTTTCGCGTTGCAGCTTCAATGTCGATATTGTCGACTCCGGCACCAGCCCTTCCGATAAGTTGCAGCTTTGTGCCGCACTCGATAATTTCAGCAGTAACTTTTGTTGCACTTCTGACGATCAGCTTGTCGAAGCCGCCGATGATCCCTTTAAGCTCTTCCTTGCTGATTTTCGGTCTCTCCGTCACCGTAAAGCCGTTTTGTGCCAGGATCTGACCGCATTGAGGATCAATACCGTCAGTGATCAGTACATTCATGTTTTTTTTATTATGGGTTTTCGCGGAATTTGATTGACCAACGGCCTCCAGAGCGTTTTTTGCTGTTGTACCAGGGCCATCATTCTTTGCTGCCGTAATATATTTTTTTTGAGGTTACTATTATTAAAGAAAACTTGCAGCAAAGGGGATTCTTCATACATGGGCGTATGAATTACCCGCTGTTTGGCAGAGCGAATCATTTTAGGGGGAAATTATCGGTATGGTTGTTCATGATATTCGTGTGGTTTTTTTATCTTGCCTCTTGTAAATTCTAATGAGGTTATTATTGTTGTAAAACGAATGGAACAGTTACATGATTTAAGAGTTTCACGAATTATCCGTCTCTCCTCTCCGCGGGCACTCAAGGAGATGTTGCCGGTGGATGAGCGGATTGTGTCTACGGTTGCTGCCGGACGTCGTGAAGTGGAGAATATTTTGACCGGCAAGGATTTGAGGTTGCTGGTGATTGTCGGGCCCTGTTCGATTCATGATATGGAGGCTGCACGTGAGTACGCATCCCGCCTTTCGGTGTTGCGGACTGAACTGCAGAGTGAGCTTTGCCTTATGATGCGGGTTTACTTTGAAAAACCACGAACGACCATTGGCTGGAAAGGGTTTATCAATGATCCTCATCTTGATGATACGTACGATATTGAGCATGGTCTTTATCATGCCCGCAAGCTTTTGCTTGAAATCAATGAACTGGGGTTACCAGCCGCAACGGAATTTCTCGATCCCATATCGCCCCAGTATGTTGCCGATTTGGTGAGCTGGGCGGCAATAGGGGCAAGAACCATCGAGTCGCAGACGCACCGCCAGATGGCCAGCGGACTCTCCATGCCGGTTGGCTTCAAAAACTCAACTGATGGTCGTCTTAATGTCGCCGTTGATGCAATCCGTTCAGCCATGCACCCCCACAGTTTTCTTGGTATTGACCAGGAGGGGCACAGCAGTGTCATCACGACCAAAGGAAACCCGTTCGGGCATCTTGTGCTACGGGGTGGTGAACGGCCAAATTATGACGCAGCAAGCATCGTTCTTGCTGAGTCATGGATTGGAAAGGCCGGACTGGAACAGTCGCTTCTTGTTGATTGCAGTCACGCCAATTCAGGCAAAAAACATGAACAACAGGTGAGTGTCTGGGAAAATATACTGAAACAGAAAAAAGAGGGCAATAAAAGCATTGTCGGTGTCATGATTGAAAGTAATCTTCACTGCGGCAATCAGCCATTCCCCGAGGATCCCGACAAACTCCGGTACGGGGTCTCCATTACTGATGAGTGCCTTTCATGGGAAGAGAGCGAGCGCATGCTTCGTGAAGGGGCGGCGGTCATGCACAAGCTTCTTCACTGAGCACTCGATGAACACTGCCGGAGCAATCATCCCGATGTTTTACCGGCTTGCGGGTATTTTCCGGCAAGGAGCTACGTACGTACCCGGTTTGCTTTCAAATATACCAGTCTAATATTATCACAAAACAGGGAGGGATAGTATGGCGATAGAGATTCGACAGGTTCAGAATAAAAAAGAGCGAAAAGAGTTTATCAAATTTGCATGGACGATCTATCGGAATGATCCGGAACTCAATAAAAACTGGGTTCCTCCTGTCATTGACGATTACATGAAAACGCTTGATACTGAAAAGTTTCCGTTGTATGAACATGCTGGCCTCGCCATGTTTACTGCCTGGAAGGATGGAGTGATGGCTGGAACTATCGCGGCTGTTGAAAACCGGCGGCATAATGAGTTTCACGCCGACAAGGTTGGTTTCTGGGGCTTTTTTGAGTGTATCAATGACCAGCAGGTGGCCAATGCCCTGTTTGATGCTGCCGCCAAATGGCTGAAACAGAAAGGACTCAATGCCATGCGTGGGCCGGTCAGTCCATCAATGAATGATCAGTGCGGCATGTTGACCAAAGGATACGACAGCCCCCCGGTTTTTCTCATGCTCTACAACCCGCCTTACTACAATGATCTTGTTTTGAAGTATGGTCACCGTGTCGGTCAGGAGCTGCTCGCATGGTATATCGATCAGAAAATTATTGATATTGAACGCCTGCGCCGCATTGCAGGCCATGTAAAGAAAAGGGAGGGTTTGACGGTACGGATCATGAACATGAAGGATTTTGACCGGGAAATTGATCGTATCCGCGATATTTATAACAAGGCGTGGGAAAAAAATTGGGGCTTTGTGCCCATGACAAACAAAGAGTTCAATTTTCTGGCCAAAAGCCTCAAACCTCTGGCAAATCCTCACTACATCTACTTTGTCGAAGATCGCAACAAGCGCACCGTCGGCTTTTCGCTTTCGCTTCCCGATGTGAACCAGGCACTGAAACATGTCAATGGCAACCCCTTCTCACCACTCGGCCTGCTGAAATATCTCTGGTACAGTCGCAAAATTACCATGGTTCGCACCATCACTATGGGGGTGTTGCCCGAATACCGAAACAAGGGTGTTGACAGTATTCTCAATACCCAGATTGCCGATTATGGTGGCAAACACGGGGTCTTTGCAAGTGAAATGAGCTGGGTACTCAAGGCAAATGAGTCTATGAGCAAATTGGCAAAGGTGATTGGCGGGAAGCCATACAAGGAGTATGTTATTTACGAGGCTGATATTTGATGACAACAGGACGTTATACAGTATGACAAAAAAAAGGAGGCCCGTTCGAAAAGGCCTCCTTTTTTTATGTTACAATATCCTGCTCAGAATGATGCCATAAAGACAAGATGTGAAGCTTCTGTGTTCGGGTTGTAGATATAAGAGGCTGTGTAGCGATCTTTTGAAACCGATATACCTGTGTTGACAAGAGCAAAATTGTCATTTTTTCTGCCACGTGCGTTGTCGCTGTAATAGTCTTCATCACCGAAACCAACAACACCTTTTGCCGTGTAGCCATCCTTGTTGTAGAATTTGTAGCCAGCTTCACAATACTTGGCATTTTTGTAACCGAGACTTGTATCATTGCCAGCGACATTGATTGCTGCAAGCAGGCTGAGATTATCCTTTGCATAACCGACGCTGAGCTCAATCACGTTCGGTCCGTCACAACTGAAATCGAAGGATTTGTCGTTGTCACCAACAGGAACATAATAATCGGTCGCAGTCAGACTGAATGGTCCAACGGGGACGGTAGCATACAGGTCTACCTCCTTGTATCGGGATTTAGCGCCAGCATCATCAACAACATTATCGGTAACTGCATAGGAACCCCATGCGCCGATAACGACCCCGCTTCCAGCAAAGGTATAGGAAATGGCTGGCTGAATGGCGGCTGAATTACCCAGATCAATACCTCTCCATACATAGCTGGTGACCGCGTCTGCACCGATTTTAAACCCTTCTGCCTGGGCGGTACCGCCAAATCCGGCAAAGAGCGCTACGGCAAGGGTTAAAAGTTTTGCTGTTTTTTTCATCGACCTGCTCCTGTGTTTTTGTGTTGTAATTGTATCAGTTATTTTCTTCTTTCTTCTTATAAAAAAAACACTGAACCCTTTAAGAAAACCTTAGCACGCAATATAATTAATTAATTAAATAATACAAATGAGTAGCAATTGTTAAGGTGAATCGGCATTATCGCTTAACAAAGTTACGATTTCGTTATTTTTTCGGCGTTTGTTTGACACCTTGCTTCATGCTACATTCACATCGTCAATGAACATGTTTCCGTAATGAAATCCATTGTTGTGAAGCAAGCTGCAATTGTGCTGCAGGGAGGGTACTCCAGTTATGAAGCCTTGAACAGGTTTGTCGCATCGTTTGCCAGGGGCGAAGGGTACTGCAGCCTGTTTGTGGAGCGTCTTCAGCTTGCCACAAAAGAGGCCTTTGTCAATGCAGTCAAGCATGGTAACAGGGAAGAAGAAATGTTGACCGTCTCCTGTTCGTTTACGGCTGTTGCCGACTCGCTTCTGGCTTCGGTCAGGGACTGCGGTAAAGGGTTCAATCCCGACGCATTGCCCGATCCTGTTGATCCACACAATATCCTGAGGTTGTCAGGAAGGGGTATCCTTATTATCCGAAGCATTGCTGAAATCATTGCTCTTGAGCGAGAGCGTGATGGAGCGGTACTGAGACTGCGTTATCGTCCCTTTTGAAATGATTCCATTGCAACATCATGATTTTTCTGCAATTATAAACCGGTATAAAACTATTACAACATGGCTCTATCACGAAGCGCAGTCTGGACTGCTCTTGCAGCACACAAACAGGAAATTGAGCAACTGCATGTACGGGAGATGTTTCAGCAGGATGAGAACAGGTTTACAAGCTTCTCCATTCAATGGGGCGAACTGCTGCTCGACTACTCAAAAAACAGGATCACTCCCCGAACCATGGAGCTGCTTGTGGAACTTGCGCGCAGCGTTGAGCTTGAAAAAAGGCGTGACGAGATGTTTGAGGGAGCGCCAATCAACTCTACCGAACGGCGTGCGGTACTCCATACTGCTCTTCGCAGGCCACCTGGCTACTCGCTTGACGTTGATGGCCTCGATCTTTCAGTGGAAATTGCCGATGTACTGGCACAGATGAAAGAGTGCTGTGAGCAGATTATTTCGGGTTCATGGAAGGGATATACCGGCAAGCGAATGACCGATGTGGTCAATATTGGTATTGGTGGTTCTGATCTTGGTCCTTTCATGGTAACCGAAGCGCTCCGCCCCTTTTCCCACGGTCATCTCCAGGTTCATTTTGTCTCCAATATTGATGGCACCCACATCTGCGAGACGCTCAAAAAGCTCAATCCGGAAACAACGCTTTTTGTCATTGCCTCAAAAACCTTTACAACCCAGGAGACACTCACCAATGCAATGAGCGCCCGTGCATGGTTTTTGACTCATGCTCTTGACCCGTCGCATATTGCAAAACATTTTGTAGCTGTCTCAACCAACCGCGCCAAGGTTGTGGAGTTTGGCATTGATGAAGCAAACATGTTCCGATTCTGGGAGTGGGTTGGAGGACGTTACTCCCTTTGGTCTTCAATCGGGCTCTCCATAGCGCTCTTTCTTGGCTTTGACCGCTTTCAGGAGCTGCTCAATGGCGCATACGCGATGGACGAGCATTTCCGTCAGGAACCTCTTGAAGGCAATATTCCCGTCATTATGGCCCTGCTTGGTATTTGGTACAATAATTTTTTTGACGTTTCCTCACACGCCGTCATTCCTTACGACCAGTACCTGCACCGCTTTCCAGCCTACCTCCAGCAGCTTGATATGGAGAGCAATGGCAAGCGGGTAGACAAGCAAGGCAACAAGGTTACTTATGCAACAGGGCCGGTGATCTGGGGCGAACCAGGCACCAATTCACAGCACGCTTTTTTTCAGTTGCTGCATCAGAGCCCCGATTTTATTCCTGCCGACTTTATTGTTCCGCTCAAAACCCAAAACCCGGCAGGGGAGCATCATGACATTTTGCTTGCCAACTGCTTCGCACAGACCGAAGCGCTCATGAAGGGCAAAAATGAGCAGGAAGTGCGCGAGGAGCTTGAAGCAGCGGGCAGTGAGCCTTCGGATATTGAAGCACTGCTGCCACACAAGGTTTTTCCGGGAAACCGTCCGACAAACACGCTCCTCTTCAATGAACTCAATCCTTTTGCTCTTGGAAGCCTCATTGCCCTCTACGAGCACAAGGTGTTTGTGCAAGGGATGATCTGGGGAGTAAATTCCTTCGACCAGTGGGGTGTTGAACTGGGCAAGCAACTGGCAAAAGCCATTTTCCCTGAAATTCAGGGGACGGAGGTGGTTTGCGGCCATGACAGCTCGACCAATGCGCTCATTAATCTGTACCGCAAAGCGAGAATGACGAACGCGCCTGACTGAACGTTTGCATGGTCGTGTGTTTTTGATACAAAGAGAAGCCGCCCTTGAAAAGGCGGCTTCTCTTTTGTCAAGGACTGACAATCGCTGCATGTACGCATCCTAATCTTTGTTGTACATCGATTCATCACCACTTTCTCCGGTTCGGATACGATAGGACTCTTCAATAGTCCAGACGAAGATCTTGCCGTCACCTACCTCACCGGTATAGGCTGTTTTCAAAAGACAGTCTACTGTTTTTCGAAGATTGATGTCGCGAACAACAATCGACAACGTTAACCGTGAAATATAGTCAGTATCGGCAGAGCCACGGAAGACATCCTTTTTTTTACGTTCATTTCCAACCCCGAATGATTCGGTATAGGAAAAGAAGTCGATATCAATTGCGTGCAATGCCGCTTTCACCTCTTCAAATTTTGAACGCCTTATGATTGCCTCTATTTTTTTCATAATGATTTTCAATTTAATGGATTAATGAATTCAGTTGGTGTATGCTTCAGCGCCATGTTCAAAAACATCCAATCCTCCAACTCCGGTTTCACCTTCAGGCTCAACGCGTAACTTGAATGGATGGGGCAACTTGTTGATGACCAGCATGACAATGAACGCAACAACAAACGTCGTCAGTGCAATAATTGCATTTCCGACAAATTGTGCAAGGAATACATTCCATCCTCCTCCGTAAAACAATCCGGTCACAGGAGCAGAGTTGTCGGGGCCGAAAGGAGTGGTGCATCCATACTCTCCACTGGCAAAAAGACCGATCGCCCAGGTTCCGAAAACACCGTTAAAGCCATGCACCGAAACCGCACCAACCGGATCATCAATGCGCAAATATTCAAGCAGGTAGATGCCACCAAAAACAATTGCACCAGCAATGAGGCCGATGATAACGGATCCAAATGGTGAAACCCAGTAGCATGGTGCCGTGATGGCAACCAGCCCGCCAAGGAGACCGTTCACCGTAAAGCCAACGTCAAATTTCCCCTTGAAAGAGCCAATATAAAAGGCGAGAAACATGGCACTCAGGGCTCCACCGCAAGCCGCCAGTGTCGTATTTGCAGCCACACGACCAACACCTATGGCATCCATTGCCGAAAGAGTACTTCCAGGGTTAAATCCATACCATCCGAACCACAAGAGGAAGGCTCCTGTAACAGCAACGGGTAAGTTGTGTGCAGCAGGAAGACCACCCCTCTCCTTGTCATCCCGAAGGAATACGCGGCCGATACGAGGCCCCAACACAATTGCTCCCGCCAACGACACGACACCGCCAATGGTATGCACAACCGTGGAACCGGCAAAATCGCGGAAAGGATTGCCCAATGCGGGCAGGAAATTGCCGGGAGTACCCATGGTTACCAAAAAGCCGTCAGGACCCCAGGCCCAGTGACCAATAATGGGATAGATCAATGCCGTTACAACGATACTGTAAAGAATATCGCCACGGAAACTGGTCCGTCCAATCATCGCACCAGATGTAATGGTTGATGCGGTATCAGCAAAGGCAAACTGAAACACCCAGTGTGCCAGAAGCGCTACGCCGGTTGTTCCGTAGGTGGCAGGCGCACCCTGCAGGAAGAACCACTTTTGCCCGATAAAGCCGTTACCTTCACTGAACATGAATGCATAGCCTATTGCCCAGAAAGAGATACCGCAAATAGCCGTGTCCAAAACGCACTCAATAAGAACGTTAACAGTTTCCCGCTTTCTGGCAAAGCCTGCTTCGAGCATGACAAATCCAGCCTGCATACCAAAAACGAGGGCTGCTGCGATCAATGTCCACAGGGTATTGAGCGAGTTAATCAGATTTGTCTCAATCGGAGAATAGGTCACCGCGGCGTTTGCAGGTATACCTATAATTCCGGTTAAGGTGCTCATGGACAAGAGGACTACCAGGAGTCCAATCATCTTCCCTGCAAAAATGGTTAGACCAAGTTTCCAGTTTTTTTGTTTCGCCATATTTTCCCTGATTCGGGTAAAATAGTGCCTCCTTTCGAGACTAACGGTTCCTGATTTCATAGGATGTTTTTTTAGATGGTTACGAAGTTGTGTTGGTCTGGTTCGTGTCTACGAGTTGATTTGTGATTATAAATTAAGGCTTAGTTCAAAAGTAGTATAAAATATTTAATAAAAAAATACATTTATGTAAATAATGTTAGGCTATTGTGTCAAAATACAAGAAAAGCCACTTTTATGTCAAAAAAAGGCATCTTTGCGGGGAGCGCCATTGTTCTTAGGGGCTATAATGACCATCCTTTCACCGCAGGGAGGCTTTTTCAGCGCCAATATTGCCTGAAAATGGTTCAACTGATTGTCAAAAGGTATCCTGCGTTGTTGCCGCAATGAAGGGGAGAAACAAGCGGATTGGCTACATGAGGTTCTGGGGATCGACGTCAACCGTGAAGGTGAGCCTTGCGGAACGGAAGCGGGAGGTGATGTCGTCGCTCATCTGTTTGACGAAAAGGGGCGAAAGCTTGCCATCGAAGAGTTTAACGACCACATGGTAGCGGTATCGTCCCCGTATTTTTGCAATACAAGCTGGTGCAGGCCCAAGAATAACCCCTTTTTCTGCATGAAGTTGCAGTTCCAGTGTTTTTTTGCAGGAGAGAGCGGCAGCTTCCGCCTGTTTTTCATCTTCGGCACTGCATTCGAATTTTATGAGCCGTGATGCCGGAGGGTAGCGGAGCTCTTTTCGGATGGCTATTTCCTGGAAAAAAAACTTTTCATAGCTCTCTTTTCCCTGCAAAAGAGCGGGGAATACATCGTTCTCCATATTGTAAACCTGAAAGTAGACCTCTCCGGGTATCGAAGAACGTCCTGCACGTCCGGCAACCTGGGTGAGCAGTGAAAACGTCCTCTCTGATGCGCGAAAGTCAGGAATGTTGAGGCCTATATCGGCCATGAGAACACCGACAAGGGTGACCGAGGGAAAATCGAGCCCTTTGGCGACCATTTGTGTACCGAGCAGAATCCTCGCCTTGCGGTCATGAAACTCCTTGAGAATCCGTCCGTGGGCACCTTTTGTGGAGGTCGTATCGACATCCATACGGAGGATTTTTTCTTCAGGGAAAAGGGTTTGCAGCTCCTCCTCAATGCGTTCGGTACCACTGCTTTTATAAAAAAGGTTGGTCGAAGAGCATTTCAGGCACGACTCCGTGAATCTTGAGGTATGGCCACAGTAGTGACAGCGGAGCTGTTTCTGAGTGGCGTGGTAGACCAGGGGAATATTGCAGAATCGGCAGAGAGGGATGTGGCCACATGCAAGACAGAAGATACTTCCGGCAAATCCTCTCCTGTTTTGCAAGAGAATAACCTGCTCGTCTTTTTCAAGACGGATCTCTATCTGACGGCAGAGGAGTTCTGAAATCGATGCAGAAGCCTTTGGACTCCCTTTCATCAAGACAAGCGTGAGCTTGGGCATGGTTGCCCCATCAACCCGTTCCGGAAGATTGACCAGGGTGTATTTGCCTGTTACGGCGTTGTTGTATGACTCAAACGAAGGTGTTGCCGAACCAAGGACGCAAATCGCCTGGCTGAACATTGCCCTCATGATTGCCGTATCCCGCGCATGGTAGCGAGGATTGCGATCCTGCTTGTAGGCGCTGTCATGCTCTTCGTCCACAATGATTGCACCAAGGTTCTTGAGTGGAGCGAAAATGGTTGAACGGGCACCAAGGGCAATTTTTGTCTTTCCAAGCCGGAGACTGTGCCAGGCATCATATTTTTCCTGGTTACTCATGGCACTGTGCAAAATGGTGATCTCATCATGAAAATGCTCACGGAAGCGGCCTGCTGTCTGAGGGGTAAGGGCTATTTCAGGTACCAGCACAATGGCGGTTTTTCCTGCCGCAAGAACTCTTTTCAGTAACTCAATATAGATCAGGGTTTTGCCGCTTCCGGTCACTCCATGAAGCAGAAAGGTTCGGTATTCCCCTTTGTCGAACGCAGCAATCAACTGCTCAAGCGCTCTTTGCTGTAAGGCTGTCGGCGTTTTTGGTGATTGAGGCACTTCAGTAAAGCCCGTTGTAAAGAGGCTTGCCCGATCCATCAGACATTTTTCAACAAATCCTTTTTTTTCAAGGGCGTTGAGAATCTCTTTTGAGCTGCCGATAGTTTCGGCGAAAGCAGCTCCTTTACCGAGAACGCCCAGTTTCATGATCGCTTCAAGCTGTTTTGGAGCGCTTTTGAGCATCTCCTCTATATTTTCCGGTAATGAACGGCTCAGGCTCCAGGCAGGTTTCTGCCTCGCTTTTGTGGATGAAAACTTTTTTGAGAGCCTCAATTCTCCTCCCCGCTCAAGCGCAGCAATGGTGCGATAAAGCTGTTTTTTGCCGATCCTGCGCTGCAACTGATGAACCGTAAGTCGTTTTTCGACCATCATCACCTGCATGATGGTGCGCCGGAGTGCCGTGTTGATGACCTTCTGACCATCGCTCTTGAGCGCAAAATCGGTCATTTCAACGACATCATGAACTGTTGTTCTTACTGCCGCCGGGAGGGCTGCCGTCAGGGTATCAACTCTCCTCGTGAGATAATAATCGGCCATCCACCCGGTAAGCCGCAATAGGGAGGGACTGAGCACAGGTTCTCCGTCGTAGAGCAGATCAAGGAGTTCCATATCCGATACGTCATCACCATTCGGGTTGGTGAGACTCAGAATGTATCCGATGGAGAGCCTTCCGTTTCCTCTTTTTGCCGACAGGAGTACCATGCATCCCGGTTGGATGTCGTGCTCCAGGGTATCGGGTACCAAGGCAAAAAATGGTTCCCCCCTGAATAGGGTTTCTGCTGCAATCAGTGCATACATGGTGACGAATGAAAAAAGCCAGTACAGGGGGTACTGACTTTTTTATTTGAATTCTTTACGATCGGGGCTCTCAGGGAAGCAGCACCTCAAGAATCCTGTCGCGGATCTCCTCGACCTTTCCGGTTCCTTCAATCTTGTAATAGCGTGGATGATCGGCGGCTTCGTTCTGCGACAAGCTTGTATAGTATGCAATCAAGGGAGCGGTTTGAGCATGATAGACTTCAAGCCGTTTTTTAACCGTATACTCGTGATCATCCTCCCTCTGGATCAGTGGCTCTCCGGTTTCATCATCAAAACCAGTTCTTTTCGGCGGATTAAAGTGCACATGATAGGTTCTGCCCGATCCAAGGTGTACACGGCGTCCACTCATCCTCTCAACAATATCTTTATCGTCAACATGGATTTCTATAATATGATCGATGTGAACACCATCTTTCCTCAATGCTTCGGCCTGGTTAAGGGTACGGGGAAAGCCATCGAAAAGGCAGCCATTGGCACAGTCGCTCTCCGTCAATCGCTCTTTTACCAGACCGATAATAATTTCGTCGGAAACAAGTTGCCCGTTATCCATAACTTTTTTTGCCGCAATCCCAAGAGGGGTACCCGCGCTGACCGCAGAACGCAACATATCTCCCGTCGATATCTGCGGTATACCGAGGGTTTTTGATATATAGTTCGACTGCGTGCCTTTTCCGGCCCCCGGTGCTCCCAGTAGAATAATTCTCATCAAACTGATTTTATAGGGTTTTTTTTGTCGTAACAATCATAATTTTTGGCTTTGGTGGCCTTGTTTCTTCTGCGGTCGTATCGGCTGCGGGGGCACTGGTCGATGGTCCATTTTGTTCGTCAGCGCCTGAGAGGGGAGATTCGGCAGGGAGTGCCTCGTCATGTTTAGCGGCAGGTTTGAGCAGGATAGTCTGTTTTGCAGGCTTTTTCTTGAATTCGATTGCCGTGCCTTTTGGGGTACCATCGGGCTGCGACTGATGCTGCAACTGAAGATCATCAAAAATCTGCTGGGAAGCCGCTGCAGATCCCTGTAAATCGAGGGAGCGGTACTGGTAATCCTCATCGCTGATCTGTTCTGTACGGAACGAGAAATCCATTGCACCAAGCATCATTCTGATAACACGGCGGCTTTCACCAAGGTCACCCTTTGATTCTATATGGGTTTCCGCTTTTGCATTGACCGTTGTGATTAAACGGCCATTAACATCCTTTTCCTCAAGAAGGCCGAACGTAACATTTATTTTTAATCCAAAAAGAATAAAGGAGCTCACTTCGGCGCGAATGGTAACCATGCCGCCCACAGCAGTTCTTTCGCTTATCAGATTCCAGCCAATCCAGTGATCGATTTTACTGAGAATAAATTCCGAGACGTCAGCAATTGGTCTGTCGTATCGGCGTACCTTCAGTTCACTGAAAACGGGATTTTCCGAGGTGTGCGTCGCATTGGTGGTGAGACCATGACAAGCTTTGGCAAATTCGCTTTTGAACGGAATAAAATCAATCAACTCCATGATTATCAAGACAGTTAGAGATTATTGCGGGTTCTGCATCCCGACTGTTGCCAGTTGGCCACATGCAGCATTAATGGTGGTGCCGTAGCTTTTTCTGACTGTGACATGCAGTCCTGAATTCATGAGGTACTGCTGGAACAACTCTCTGGCAGCACTATAAACAGGCTTGAATTTAATATTATTGATTGAATTGTAATCAATCAAATTTATTTTGCACAAAAAGGTTTTTGCAAACCGGGCAAGAATCCTCGCATCATCGAGGGAGTCGTTAATCCCTTTGAGGAGCAGATAGACAATGGTAACTGGCATTCCCGTCGATGAGCTGTACTCACCAAGTGATTTTCCCAGTTCCTTGACGGGATATTGCCGGGCCGCAATCGGCATCAGCGACTCACGTTTCTGTTGATCGGCGGAATGAAGCGAGACGGCAAGCTTTGTTTTCATTCCCGACTTTCCAAGCCGCTGGATTTCAGGGATGACACCCACAGTTGAAATTGTTATTCTTTTCTGCGAAAGGCAAAAACGGTAATTTCTTGTCGTAAGGGTTTCAATGGCCTCAATCACGTTATCGGTGTTCAGCAACGGTTCACCCATCCCCATAAATACAATGTTGGTAAGGGCTTTGCCTGGTTCCCTTGCGGCAACCAGCTCGTTGAGCGCGTAAATTTGACCGGTAATCTCTCCGGCAGTGAGATTGCGCCGGAACCCCATTCTTCCCGTAGCACAAAAAGGGCACTGCAGCGGGCAGCCGATCTGTGATGAAACGCAGGCTGTCATCCTGTTTTCTGACGCAATCAGGACACTTTCAACCCTGTTGCCATCTTGCAACTCCAGCAGGATCTTTTGTGTCGGATTTTCGCAACCCTCTTCAAGGCACTCCTGATGGTCAACAGCACGCAATTGGTGGATTGAAAAGCTCTCTGCAAGCTTTTTGCGCAACGCAAGACTCAGGATGGTCATCTCATCAAAACTTGCTGCATGGTGGCTGAAAAGCCATTGATGTATCTGTGTAGCCCTGAAGGAAGGCTCTCCCAGCGCACTCAGTGCCTGCTGAAGTTCCTTGAGTGTCAGATCGGTAATATTCTGGAGCGGTTCGGTCATCAAAAGGGATCGTATTATGAAAAAAAAATCGTGAATTGATAAAATAACCTTCTTCAGGCAATATACAGGGACTGAAATTGTTAATTCCTGAAAACGATGACCGCAGCCTTCAGCAGGGCATGGAGCACTACCCCTGTTGCGGAACCACTCTTCCGCAATTCAGAGACCCTTCGGCAGCACAGCCTTGTAGCTGATCGCGCAATCACCTAAGGTGATGCACGCAAATTCTGATCAACTCCCCGCAATAAAGCAAACAGCGGCAACCACCACTCACTCCTGTTCCTGTTATAAATTGCAAAACTTCCTTAATATCCTTGACAAGAAGATATTAATACGCTCAGAATACATTTTCTCACAAAAACAAGAGTTACAACCCCGTTACAAGCTTTGTTGGTGTATAATGCAATAAGCAGGCTTTTGATTTTCCCTAATTTGTGACGAACAAGAAGATAATGCAATACGCTCACCTGCCAACTGGCTATATCATCTCGAATCTTTTGTTCAAAAGATTCCGCAAGTGCCAGGTATCGTACAAAACGTTTCTGTGTTCTGGTATGATTGGGGCAATAGCTCCCGACTTTGACATGATATATTTCTTTTTCAAAGATCATATTTTCCACCATACGCACAGGTTTTACAGCCACTATCCCGTAATTTGGCTCTCTCTCCTGCTTCTGTCACTGTTATGGATGTGGTTACATAACTCCCATAGTCAAAACCCTGCATTAGCTGTAATTTTTACCCTCAATGGCTTTGTCCACATGTTTTTGGATACCATTGAAAGCCCGATATACTGGTTAGCTCGACCTGGAAGCGTCGGCGAACCATTTTGTATTGAACAATACCTTCCATGGACTTCAGCAAGTCTTGAGTTCTTTATCCTGTTCGGGGCATTATGCTTATGGAATAAAAAGCTTATCATGCGCCTGTATAGGGCAATAGATAACCTGTAGGATAAAACACCATGCACACTATCCATCCGCTGAACGATTTTTTGTTTGAACCATTCCCGAAAGCAAAAGAGGCGGGGAACAATATTGACCTCCTTAAGCAGGAGATTGAGACGGTCATGAAAGATGATGAGTGCGCTGTGCAGCACAAACCCGACGATTATGTCTCCTTGACACAGATTGCCATCAACCTGATCCAGAAAGGGAGCCTGGATGCGGCACGCCAATACCTCGACAGCGCATTTGCACTCAATCCCGCTTATCCGAATATCTATTATGCCTTTGCCCTCCTTGCAGATGCTGAACATCATTCCAGGGAAGCGTTTGAGATGTCGGTTGTTGCGCTTTTCAAGAATCCAAAAAAGGATCTGCTCTATCAGCAATCGCTGAGGAGCGCCATGAAGGCGGCAAGTGAGATTATTGACGAAGAGATCGGTGGTGATATCGTCAATGCCTATGCCTCAATGCTGGAAGAGGAGTGTGGCAAAAAAATTGTTATCGAAGCGGATGCCGGGTTAAAGACGGCGGCCAAAATCGAGTTTGCCGAAAACCACGACCGGAGCTACCACCTCCTCAAATACAATCCAGACTACCCGACGGTTCATCACCTGATCATGCATGAGCTCGCGCACCTGCATTTTGCGACTCAAGCGCGACAGGAGGGGAAAAACAAGCGCTTTGTCAGTTATAATGAGAACAAAAAGCGATTCCTTGCCTCCCTTGATGAGGATGCCCGGAAGTTGAGCAAAAATGGGTATGACGATGCGCTCATCAAGGAGTATTACACCATGTTGTTTCAGCGGTTGAACCAGCAGATCAACACGCCGATTGATCTCTATATCGAGGATTATCTGTTCCAGAATTATCCGGCTCTCATGCCCTATCAGTTCCTTTCGCTGCTTGGCCTCATACAAGAGGGAATTCACGCAACGACCGATGAACAGATCCTTACCATTGCGCCACCGGCTATCCTCTCGAAATCAAAGAGCTTTAATCTGGTCAATGCCCTGCACTTTAAAAAGCGTTATGGGGTCAACCTTATCGAAGAACACCAGCCAACCTCCTCCGAAAGAGAGCAGGCAGAAACGTTCTACCGTGAATATGAGGAGTGCCGAACCCGGCACACACCCGGCGATGAATACGAACTGCTTCAGCGCTGGGCAAACCAGTTATATCTGCAGAACGCTTTCTCACTCGTCGAAGAGCCCGATTACCGGGAGCAAAGTGACCTCATTGAGTGCCTCAGCGCTGAAGTGCGGGTCGATTTGCCCGGCAAAGGTGATGCCCTATCTGAAGCCGCCAATCCGGCAGACAAGAAGATGCAGCTCTTCACCGGGGCGCATCAGGGCAAAGATATCAATATGGCCGTAACCCGGTTTATGGTCGAAGCACTGCATTACTTCAAAAAACTGAGCGACTCGGAGATCAATGCCATTGCCATCCAAACAGGCCTGCTGTACGGGAAGGGGATAACCCCTGATGCAGAAGGCTACACCATCCCGCTCATAGCCGCCAAAACCTTCACTGGTTATCAGGTGCTGGCCTACTATTACGTGAGCCAGGCAAAGGCATTCCCTGAGTACCTGCTGCAACTCCAGCTCCCGTTTGACAAGGAGTACGAATTTGCTCTCGAAATGGTGGGGATGGGCGGCGGGTGAATTCACCCCTTCACCTCAATAATATCATCCCATCGCGTCGTATACCTGGCCGAAAGCCGCTCCTGCTGCGGTTTCCAGCTTCCCGGGTTCTCCGCTGCCAGTCGCACGGCACCGCGTCCATAGCGCTGATTAATCGCATCCATAACCTGCATGATCTTTTTATCCCGTTCATTCGGCAAAAGTTCCTCTTCCGCAAAGAGCGAAAGCGTTGTACTGCGTGCCTCTTTCGGCACAATCCCGCTGACAAGCACACCGGCCTTTTTGTAGCTCATACCGGCACGAAAGATACCCTCAAGCATCGTTTGCGCTGCCCGCAGAATCGTCATGGAGTCACTCGTTGGAGAGGGCAGGGAAGCCGTTCTGGTTCCCCAGTAGCGTTTGCACGACTCATCGAACGGGCTGGTGGCGATAAAAACGGTGAGCAGTGAAGCCAGAGAGTTCTCTTTTCGCAGCTTCACCGCGCACCTGGCTGCAAAGGTGGCGACGGCCTGCTGCAGCTCCTCATGCAAGGTAACGCTCCTGCCAAATGATCGTGACGTGCAGATGCTTTGCTTTGCAGGCCGCACCAGCTCCATCGTCAGGCAGGATGTGCCCTGCAGCTCAACCTGAATCCTGGCCCCGACAAGGTGCAGGTGCTTCTTCACCCATGCAGCAGGAGCCGCCGCCAGATCGGCGGCACTCTCAATCCGATTTGCCTGAAGCAGCTTGCTCCACTGCCGCCCGATACCCCAGATATCCTCAACCTTCGTTCGCTCAAGTGCCGTCCGGATCTCCTCTGCGGTTGCAAGTACGCAGACGCCCTGATAGTGCGGGTTCTTTTTTGCCAGCCGGTTGGCAATCTTGGCAAGCGTTTTTGTCGGTGCCATGCCGACACAGACCGGAATGCCGGTATGCTGCCTGACCGTCCTGCGAATCAGCCTGCCATACTTCGTCAGGTCGAACCGCGCGAAGCTCGTCATATCCAAAAAAGCCTCATCAATGGAGTAAACTTCAATCTCGGGAGCAAGGGAGGCAAGCGTCATCATCACCCGCGACGACATATCGCCATAAAGGGCATAATTCGACGAAAAGACCGCCACATCATGCTGCTTGAGCAGCGGGCGACACTTGAATTCCGGCATACCCATCTGGATGCCAAGCGCCTTGGCCTCTTCAGAGCGGGCGATAATGCAGCCGTCATTGTTCGACAGTACCACGACCGGGCGCAAGTGCAGGGCAGGGTTGAACACCCGCTCACACGAAGCATAAAAGTTATTGCAGTCAACGAGGGCAAACATAGGGTAAATCTCCGGCAGAGGGTTATCCCGGTTTGTGAATCACATAGGCGACAAGCCCCCACACCAGAAAGTCATTTTCTTCAGTGATTCTGATCGGCTTGAATTCGGCATTGGCCGCTACGAGGTAGACGCCATCATCCCGCACAGCAAGGCGTTTCACCGTAAACTCGCCATCAAGAAAACAAACAGCAATGCTGCCCTCTTTTGGCTCAAGGGCCTTGTCGATAACCAGCAGGTCGCCATCCTGAATGCCCGCATCAACCATCGAGTTACCTTTCACCCTCGCATAAAAAGTAGCCGCCGGATGCTTGACCAGCTCCTTGTTCAGGTCAAGGGCAAGATCCAGATACTCTTCAGCCGGTGAGGGAAACCCGGCAGCGATTGCTGTGCCGGCAAGCGGCAATTCAAGCTGTGTTGTAAAGTCCGGGGTAAAAAAGTCGAGTACCGGGCTGGCATGTATTCTTGTGAGTATCATCCTGTTTCCGTGTTTTCATTACCTGAATATACATTCTGAAAACGAGAAGGAGATCCGCTTA
>CAINOO010000281.1 GCA_903851535.1 uncultured Chlorobiaceae bacterium
AGCTTGAGGGTGGAGCGGCATCCGTTGCCGTTGCATCAGGCACTGCGGCAATTTTCAATACCATCATCACGCTGGCCGAAGCGGGAGATAACATCGTTGCTGCAAACAATCTCTATGGAGGCACCTACACCCAGTTTGATGCTATCCTTCCGAAACTTGGCATCACCGTTACCTTCGTTGACCCAAAAGATCCCGCCAATTTTGAGCGTGCCATCACCCCGAAAACAAGGGCCCTCTTCATTGAAACCATCGGCAACCCGGTGCTTGACTATACCGATGTCAAAGCCATTGCTGAGGTAGCTCACCGCAATGGGCTTCCGCTCATTGTTGATGCAACCTTCACCACCCCCTACCTCCTCAAAACCATTGAGCTTGGAGCTGATATCGTCATCAACTCCCTCACCAAATGGCTTGGCGGCCATGGTTCCGGTCTCGGCGGTATCATTACCGATGCGGGACGTTTTGACTGGAAGGGCGGACGTCACCCCCTCTTCACCGAGCCCGATAACAACTACCACGGACTACGCTGGGCCATCGACCTGCCGGAACCCCTTGCACCGATCGCCTTCGCCCTTCGCGTACGCACCGTACCACTCCGGAACCTTGGGGCATGCATTTCGCCCGACAACTCGTGGATATTCATTCAGGGCCTCGAAACCCTTCCTGTCCGGATGGCCCGTCATTCGGAAAATGCGCTTAAAATTGCAGAGCATCTTCAGCAACACCCTGAAGTGGCATGGGTACGTTATCCCGGCCTGAAAAATGACCCATCATATCCCGCCGCTTCAAGAGATTTGAAAAACGGATTTGGCGGCATGGTCGTTTTCGGCGTGAAAGGTGGCTACGATGCTGCCGTAAAAATCATTGATACCATCAAGCTCTTTTCGCACCTTGCCAATGTCGGCGATGCCAAAAGCCTCATCCTCCATCCGGCCAGCACTTCGCACAGCCAGTTGACCGAAGAGCAGAAACTCCAGAGCGGTCTCTCCCCGGATCTGATCCGTCTCTCCATCGGCCTTGAGCACCCTGATGACCTGATAGAGGCTCTCGACGAGGTACTCCAGACGGTAAAGACAAAACCGTGACCATGACCAACACAAAACGAAATATCTCTGTTGTTCTCGCTGATACACAGTTTTTAACCAATGAGGCGCTGCGGGCAATGTTGACACCGCTTTACAGGGCGTTCTACACGGTATCAACCAAGGCCGGGTTGCAGCAGTATCTGCAGCAGGAGAGCATTTCGCTCATCATCACCGATCATTCCCTGTTCGATTTCGATTCAATCAGTGAACTCGGTGATGTACGAAAAAATCATCCAGAGACGAGTGTCGTGGTCTTGACAAATTCAATAACACACTTAAAAATAAAGGAGTTAAATGATATCGGCATCAAAAATATTGTGTTGAAAACCGACGATCGCGAAGATATTTTTCAGGCCATTGAGATGGTGTTGAAAGGGAAAAAATATTATTCAGGCGATGTACTCGATATTCTCCTGAAAAAGGATGGCCCTCTGGAAGATGCGACCATTCTGACTACATCAGAAATCGAAATCGTCCGCATGATTTCCAGCGGCCTTTCAACAAAAGAGATCGCGGTGAAAAAACACATCAGTTTTCACACCGTCATGACTCACCGGAAAAATATTTTTCGTAAACTCGGCGTTTCAAGCAGTCCTGAACTCCTCATGTATGCCATAAAGGCCGGGTTGATCGACAATATCGAATACCATATCTGATATACCCTGTTTATGGTAGAGAAGATGCCCCTTTAACGGGATTTCCATTGATGCGCTTATTGATAATATTAAAGTTATTTTTAAACACTAAAAACAGGTAACAGCCATGGGACGCATCGCAAAAAAACTGACCGATCTTATCGGTAACACCCCTCTTCTTGAGCTTGGAAATTTTGGACGTGAGCACAATGCGCTTGGAACAATTATTGCCAAACTTGAATATTTCAACCCGGGCGGCAGTGTGAAGGATCGCATCGGTTTTTCAATGATTGAGGATGCTGAAAAACAGGGATTGCTCAATAAGGAGAGCATCATTATTGAACCGACAAGCGGCAACACCGGTATTGCACTGGCCTTTATTGCCGCTGCCAAAGGATACCGGCTGATACTGACCATGCCTGAAACCATGAGTATTGAGCGCAGGAACCTGCTCAAGGCGCTTGGTGCGGAACTGGTACTGACCCCCGGACCCGAAGGGATGAGTGGGGCAATCAGAAAGGCTGAGGCACTCAACGCTGAATATCCGAACTCATTTGTGCCGCAGCAGTTCAAAAATCCGGCAAATCCTGAAATCCACCGCCACACAACGGCCGAGGAGATATGGAACGATACCGACGGCAATGTCGATATTTTTGTCAGTGGCGTAGGCACCGGCGGAACGATTACCGGTGTTGGAGAGGTACTTAAAGGGCGGAACCCGGAGGTGAAAATTGTTGCCGTCGAACCGTTTGATTCGCAGGTTCTTGCTGGCGGAAAACCGGGCCCGCACAAAATACAGGGAATCGGTGCGGGCTTTATACCCGACATTCTCAACGCAGGCATCATTGATGAAATTATCCCGGTCAAGAACGAAGATGCCCTCCGCACGGGTCGCAAACTGGCCAAAACTGAAGGACTCATTGTCGGTATCTCTTCAGGTGCGGCTGTGTACGCAGCTCTGGAGCTTGCACTGCGTGAGGAGAACAGGGGAAAACGCATCGTCGTCATCCTGCCCGATACCGGAGAGCGTTACCTGTCAACACTGCTCTACCAGTTTGAAGAAGAACCGGTCAAAATCTGAGCCGGAAACGCCACTTTATCAACAGGAAGACTATTTGCAAGAGGGAGATTATAAAACACATGGAAACGAAAAGTAACGTCATCATTGAAGAGGCTATCAGGCAATTATCTGGCCACGGTGATGCGGAATGCGAAGCGCTTGGTCATAACGAGCAGTTGCTCCCCTCGATTGAAAAGCTTGAAGAGGTGGTTGAACTTCTCCGTTCGATCATCTTTCCGGGCTATTTCGGCGGACCCGTCCTGCGCCAGCAGTCTCGCCACCACTTTCTTGGTGTACGCATAGAAAAACTCTATGGATTGCTTGCAGGGCAGATTCTCAGTGTTCAGCATTTCGACACGGAGAATAACGGTACTGAAAACGCGACAGATAAAGCATCCGAGTCAGCCAGCCTGTTCATAGGGCTTCTGGCTGACATCAGGCGGAAATTGTGCACTGACGTCAAAGCCATATATGATGGAGACCCGGCAGCAAAAAACTATGGGGAGATCATCTTCTGCTACCCCTCTATCAGGGCCATGATCAATTACCGGGCGGCACATGCCCTGCTTTCGCTCGGTGTGTCCCTGATTCCGAGAATCATTGCTGAAATGGCCCATTCGGAAACGGGTATCGACATTCATCCCGGTGCCCATATCGGCGACCATTTCTGCATTGATCACGGTACCGGTGTGGTCATTGGAGAAACCTGCATTATCGGCAACCACGTGCGGCTCTATCAGGGCGTAACGCTTGGCGCTAAAAAGTTTGCCCTCGACGACGATGGCAACCCGGTCAAAAATCTGCCGCGCCATCCCATTATTGAAGACAACGTTGTCATTTACTCCAATGCCAACATTCTCGGCAGAATAACAATCGGCAAAAACTCGGTAATCGGCGGCAACGTCTGGCAGACCGTAAGCGTGCCGCCAAACTCAAGGGTACTGCAGCAAAAAGCGGTTGAAAGCAGTTTTACCGACGGACTCGGTATTTAATAAATTCTCGAAGTTTACAAGAAGTTCATGCAGTTCGAAACCCTTGCAATTCATGACGGACAGGCTCCCGACCCCCATACGGGCTCGGTATCCTTTCCCGTTTACCAAACCTCTACCTTCGAGCGCGAAGACTTGCAGCATCACGGCGAATTCTTCTACTCACG
>CAINOO010000282.1 GCA_903851535.1 uncultured Chlorobiaceae bacterium
CCTGGGGACGCTGTGCTGACCACGCCTTTTACCTTTTTTGCAACCGCTGAAGTGATAAGCCTGGCGGGAGCAACTCCTGTTTTTGTTGATGTTTCTCCCGATACTTTCAATATGGATCCCGATCTTGTTGGTTACGCAGTCGATGATGCGGTACAGCGTGGGTTGAAACCAAAGGCACTCATTCCCGTTGATCTTTTTGGCCTTCCGGCGGATTATGACCGTCTGCAGGCTGTTGCTGACGCATACCGGCTCTGGATTCTTGAGGACGCCGCCCAGAGTTTTGGAGGCAGTTTCAATGGGCGCAGGGCAGGCAGTTTCGGCCTTGTCGGGGCCACCTCCTTTTTTCCGGCAAAACCACTCGGCTGTTATGGTGATGGGGGAGCGATTTTTACCGACGACGATGAACTCGACACCCTTTTGCGCTCAATACGGGTGCATGGCAGCGGTGTCGACAAGTACAGCAACGACCGTATCGGTATCAACGGACGACTTGATTCTATCCAGGCGGCTGTGTTGCTCGAAAAGCTTACCATTTTTGATGATGAGCTTAATGCTCGCCAGCGCATTGCCGCACTTTACAGCAAGAGGCTGCGGGGCAGGGTGGCTGTTCCCCGAATTCCGGAACACTACTACTCTGCATGGGCACAATATTCTGTTCTTGCAGCCTCAACCGCGGAGCGGGAGCGGCTCATGCTGGCATTACAGCGGGAGGGAATTCCAACGATGATCTATTACAAGATTCCTCTTCACCTTCAGAAAGCCTACGATTTTCTCGGCTATAAAACGGGAGATTTTCCCATTTCAGAAGATTTGAGCAGTCGCATCTTTTCGCTGCCGATGCACCCCTATCTTGAAGATGACGAGATCGAACATATCTGTTCCGTGCTTCTGCATGCATGACTTTCTGATGGGGCGGAGAGTGGCTTCTTCTGCCCCATTTTAATTGAAAGCGTTGTTTTATTTCGGTTGCGTCAGTTATTGAGTTTACTACACGACTCTTTTCAAAAATTTCCTTACGGCCACGAGAAAGGCTTCGGGTTGCTCTTCATGTGGAAGGTGTCCGCAATCAGGTACAACCACAAGCTCCGAACCGGGAAGTTCACGGGCAAGCCGGATGCTCTCCTCTGTTTTAACGGTCAAGTCGTGTTCACCGGTAATGACGAGTGATGGTAGCGACATGGTTTTGAGCCGACTCTCCAACCGGAGATGATGGGTCTCCAAAAAAAGCTCCCAGAATGCTCTCGACCAGTTGCCATGCATCAGGTCACTGCGAAACGCGGCCAGAATATCGTCGCCCAGTCGCTCCTTGTTGTGCCAGAATCCGCGAATATTGCGGTCGTAGAGTCTGGTGATGAGGAACTTCATCAAGCGGGAAAAGAGCGGGGTCATGGCTTTCATGGCGGGCTTCATGAAGGCAGGCACTTCGCTGGTGGCATAGCCGCTGTAGATCATGGCATCGGCAAGCACCACACCATCAACATGCTGCGGATAGCGGAGTGCACAGAGAAGCGCCAGGGTGCCCCCCGTTGAATTGCCAACCAGCACCGCTTTGCTGAAACCGAGCTTTTTTATCAGTGCAATAACCAGGTCACTCTGTGCTTCAGGCGTGTAACTGACCCCTGTGGCTTTTGAAGGCAGAGGGCGTGAGGTATAACCAAAAGCAGGGCGGTCGAAGGCCAAAACTGTTGCGTTTTCTGCCAGCTCATCAAACACCATTCGCCATGAGCGGAGGCTCAGAAAACTGCCATGCAGCAGCACCACGAGCAGCTTTTCGCTCCCGGCCATCCGGTAATGAACCTTGAACCCGTTAACCTCAATGAAGCGCTGCTCGGGAGAGCTTTGTTTCCCGTTCGTAGCGTATGTTCCCCTGGCGATCAGTGTTGCTTTTTCAGGCATGGTTAGAGGATTTTATAATGCGGCCCAATTTTCAATGGTTAACCCGTTTATTCGATTGAATTCTTTGGTGTTATTGGTCACAAGCACCGCATTGAGCGACTTGGCATGAGCCGCAATCATGGTGTCCAGTGATCCGATAGGCGTTCCTTTTTTTTCAAGCTCTGTTCGGATTTCTCCATAATGCCAGATAGCCGAAGCATCAAACGCAAAAAGTTCGAGTGGTGCAAAAAACATTTCAAGAGCACGCCGGTTTTTTTCGGAACCACTTTTAATGACACCAAAAGCAAGCTCAGCAGCGGTAACGCTCGAAATTCCGATATTGCCAATACTCTCCTGTCGGAACCGTTCCAGAACATGCGCTGGTCGCGCATTAATGATGTAGATGCAGATATTGGTATCGAGGAGGTAGCTCACGATCCAATCTCCTCGCGCATCTGTTCTTCAGGCTGCTCTCGCTGCAATTGAAACCCTGGCTCAAACTCCTCCAGAGCAGCTTCGAGCATTGCCCAAGACTTATCAATCGGCAACAGTAAAACTCCGTTACCGAAATGTTTGATAATAACGTCAGTGCCCTGAAACCGATACTCCTTTGGCAACCGGACCGCCTGACTTCGCCCGGATGGAAAAATGCGCGCAGTATCCACTCTCTCTCCTTTTTTTAAAAAACACAAAAGATAGCTATCAATGATAGTTATCTTTTGTTGCAAAAGCAAGAATGAAATTTACTTCACAGACTCATTCCATCTAACCTGTATGAAAAATAAAGCCCCTTTTACCCCCCGCAAGGATGCAACTGCCCGCCCTCCATTCGGAGGCAGCGGTCGGCGAGGGCGGCGTACTCTTCGTTGTGGGTAACGATGATGAAGGAGGTGCGGCGCTCCTTGCTCAGGCGGGCCATCAGCTCATAAAGGATGCGGCTGTTCTGGCTGTCGAGGTTGCCGCTTGGTTCGTCGGCCAGTATCAGTTTCGGGTTGTTCATCAGGGCGCGGGCAATGGCGACGCGCTGCTGTTCACCGCCGGAGAGCTCCGATGGGAGATGATCGAAGCGCTCCGAGAGGCCGAGGCTTGCAAGCAGCTCTCCTGCCCGTTTTTTTGCGGGGGGGAGCTTGCCAGTTGCGATGAATTCAGGCATTGCTACATTTTCAAGGGCGGTGAAGTCGGAGAGGAGGTGGTGGAACTGGAAGACGAAGCCGATTTTGCGGTTGCGGAACGTTGCCAGTGCTTTTTGGGAGAGCGTGTATTTTTTATCCTTGAACAGCACTTCCTTATCAAAGAGTATTTCACCGCTGTCGGGTGTGTCGAGTGTGCCAAGCAGGTTGAGCAAGGTTGTTTTGCCGCTTCCTGATGCTCCGATAACGGTCACCATCTCACCTTCGCCAAGCGTGAGATTGACTCCCCGGAGGATCTCGATGCTTTTTTTCCCCGGAAGGGTGTAGGACTTGCTGATATTTTTTGCTTCAAGCATTATTTATGCTGGTCTGGTTTGGCCGTTTCCCTCGATATTCCATTTGTAGGTGGTGAGATAATTTCAGCTATCTACTTGATAATCGTTTTTTCCATTGATCTGGTTCGGCATGAAGATGCATTATTGATATAACGATTAAAACGTCAGCATTCATTTTGTAGATTATTCCGTAAGGGAATCTGTTCATTTTGCATCTTCGAGTTCGTTTTGATAACATGGGCCAAGCATCAGGAAAATCTATAATTCTTTTCAATGCTCGTCTGAATTCATCCAGAAACTCATAGCCAAGATTCTCTTGGGAAAAATTGTAGAACGCAACTGCATCAGAAAGGTCGTCTTGTGCGGCTTCCAGAAACTTAATTTGCATCACTTTCTGTTTGATTCCAGTTTCTTAAACACCTCTTCTGCCGGAATTGCTTTCATGTCACCCCGTTCATAAGCTGAAAGCCGAAGCTCTGATTCCTCTGCCCAAAGTGAATCAATTTTTTCTCTTTCACTTTTAGAGTCAAGAGAATAAAAGAGATGTTCAATAA
>CAINOO010000283.1 GCA_903851535.1 uncultured Chlorobiaceae bacterium
ATGTAGCGCTGGCGGTTCCGCGTCGTTTCAGGATCAAGCAACTTCAGGCGCAGTGCATCAATTTTTTTCTGTGGAGCTTCACGAATAATAATATCGAGCAGGGTTTGCTGTTTCTGATCCATACTTTCGCTCACCGGAGAGTCGAAAAGCTTGCTGATGAAGCTGTCGAAGAGCTTGTCATCAATCTGGCTGGCAAAAAAAATCAGTGGCTCGTTCCACCAGTCCTCACCAAAATGGGGGATGACGCTGTCGAGCACATCTGCATCCGACAAGCTCTGCCTGGCCAACTGCCCGCCAGCCAGATACTCCCGGAAGGTCTTGTGACGAAAAAGATATTCATCTTTGCCATAGGTGACCAGCACACCCGCCCGCTCAACCAAATTCCTGCAAAACGCTTCGGCTGTTGGAGGCGAATCAAAGGTTTTCAGGATTTTTTGCATTTCAATGTGCATGGTATCTTTGAGGGCCTCATCGGCATGCAAACTCTCCTGCATCCAGAGCGACACCGGAGAGAGTACCAGTCGTGCCTTGAGCGCTGGCAGCAGGGGTTTCATCTTTCGCTGTTTATCCCTGAACTCCAGCAGGTAGTCGAGCGCAACCCGGTAAAGGTCAACCCGGTTTTCCGGTAAAAAATCCAGCGCCCTGAAGAGAATTGCCATGATTTGCAACAGCATGGGGACTGCCGCCATTTCACGCAATCCCCTGTTTTTCGACTCTTGCAAACAGGCAACAATCTTTTTGGTGCAATCGACTGCTTTTTGCTGCTGACTCTCCTTCCAGCTCTCCCGTGTTACCCCAACTGGCGGCAGCTCCCGCTCAAAGGCCGCCCGAAACCATTTGTCGAGAAACTCCTCCTGCTGCTTTTCGGTGAAATCCATCACATCAACCCGCTGGTGATCAGCCGTCAACACAATACCATCAACCTGGCGGTAGCCGGTAAAGCGGGAGGTCACAACAAAAGCCGCATGAGGAAAGCTGTTACAGGCACAGTCGATCCAGCCACAAACTGCCTTGCGCCTGTCAAGATCACTGATCTCATCAAGGCCATCAAGCAGTACCAGAGATTTCCGCCTTGTATCGCGCAACCAGCCATCAAACACCTTGCCATCAATTGAAAGCGAGTGCTTCTCCGCCCAAATGGAAAGTTGTTGAGGCAGCGCCATCTCCTGATGCCAATCATCTGCACCAAGCTCACGCAGGGGGAGGTAAAAGACCCTGGCCGGAATATTCTCGCCAAAGAGCCGTCTTGTCTCATGTTCAAGGCAGCACAGCGCATAATATTTCATCAACGTGGTTTTTCCAGAACCCGGATCGCCAATCACGAGCAACATGCGATACTCCGGAAAAACCAGTTGCATCACCTCATCAGGCGTGCGATGACGCCTCTCCTCATGCAGCATCAGCGCATGTTTTTCCTCCAGACGCTTGTCACTGCGCCACAATTCCGACATTCTCAGGGGAACGAAGGTATCGTCAAGCTTCACCTGCACACCATCAATATCGGGTGAACCCAAAATCTTGATCCTGCACAGCTCCTCCTTCAATGTAGCGCAATACAGTTGCTCAAGCTCAACAATATTCTCAGCATCTCTGTCACCACCACTGCCGCCACCAAACCGGGCAAGCAACTGTTGCCGCAGTTCCCGAGCAAGCATTGTCTCAAACTCATAAACATTTCGATAGGTTTTCATGAGTCCGCGCTTGCCGTCAAGCAACGTTTTTTTCCATCTACCCAAACGAGCAAACTGATCAGAATCAATTGCATCAAGAGTGTCTGGGGGTGCCGACGAAAAATAGAGCATCACCAGTTTTTTGGCCTGCACCATCCGTTCAAGCTCTTCCACTGCACCGCCGGGAGCAACCTCTGTTGGCGTACCAATCCTTGTCCAGAAGATGCAAATCGCACAATCACACTCGTCAACAATCTGACGATTAATAATCTCCTGGGGCGGACTACCCATTTCGGAAGCAGCATCAAACTCCCATCGTTTTGCAATCAACCGCAAAAGCACCTTGTGTTCATCGTACATCTCCAGACGATGAATAACCCGCTCAGCACAATCACGCTCCTCAGAAACGTCAGAGGGTGATGCAATGAGAATAGTGATGGTACGATACCGATCGCTCATCGTTTTGTTATTTTATGGTTATCCATCTCCTTTCAATACTGCGCCTTATGCCATTTCATACTCTCTGAATAATGGCCAATTTCACTCAAATCAGTTTTTACCCTCACAACCCAAATGAGCGTAAAAGGTTGCGGGTATCGGCCTGCCGGGCATGACCGACCCACCCTGAGAGACTCTGCTGTATGCTCTTGGGCTTTGCAATCAGAGTGCATTGCATCCGTTTCTTTGCACGGCGAACGTTGCTGGAAGGCAGCAATCGGTATGACTGAAAGACCTTCTGCCCGAGAAAGCATTTCCCCTCAGTCGTGGGATAGAACTCTGTTCTCTGCGGGTTGAGTATCAATCGGTACTCTTCCAGAAACAGCTCAATGGCTTTTTTCCACTCCCACAACTCCGGCTTGCTGTTTGAGAACAAGACACAATCATCCACATAGCGAACGTAGCCCTTGCAATGCAACACCTCCTTGACATAGTGATCCAGAAAACTGAGGTAATAGTTGGCAAACCACTGACTGGTCAGGTTCCCGATTGGCAACCCCCGTCTTCTTTCATGCGGGGTAAAGAGGGTGTCGCCCGGAAAATAGCAGAGATGCTCCGTTTGCGGGTTACTGTTGTCGATGATAGTATTGATCAGCCAGAGAGTATCGGCGCA
>CAINOO010000284.1 GCA_903851535.1 uncultured Chlorobiaceae bacterium
CGTTGCGCTGCAAAAAGAGATCGGAGAGACCTCCGCTATCCTCAAAGAGGCTGGAGAACGGACTGCCCGTTACCTTCTGAAGGTGCGTATTCCCTTCATCTTCCAGAAATTCCTGAAACTCCTGCCACACCGCCTCGCATTCCGGCTTTTCCTTTACGCTATCAGCAAAAACGCCTGGACCTTTGCCGGAAGCGGTGAATTCACCTACGCCTTGAACCAAACACCTGAAATAACCGTCAAGATAACCTTCCCGAGCCATCCGGTTGTCGGAAACTTCTACCTTGGCACCTTCACCACCCTCCTTCAGGAGCTGGTCAGCCCGGCAACAAAAATCAAACCCGACATAAACAAGGAGAACGGGGGTATACGATGTCACTATCAGTGTGAAATCTGAACTCATCCCATGCAAAAAGGCAGCCCGAAAGCTGCCTTTTTTTTGTACATCTGTGAAAGTCCAAGCCTTATTGCCAGCCATTGACCATTTTGAAGATTTCCCTGTCGCCAATCGGTACTGGTACCGAGGCAACGGGATTGTCCTGAATGAGGTAATCGGCAATTTCATTGTAGGGTACAAGACACTCCGCCTTGTCGGGTGTATCCTCCATCGCATACATGGTCTTGCCAGCAAAGCGACTTTTGCGGATCAGTTCATGGTAAGGTACTTTGGCAAGCAGCCTTGTTCCAACTTTTTCAGCAAACTGGTCGAGCATGTTGGTACCTCCGCCAGTGGTGTAGTCAACCCGGTTGGCAACAATACCAGCAAGCTTCACCTTATAACGTACGCTTTTCTGCTGAATAGCCATACAAAGGCGGTTAGCGGCAAAGATGCTGTCGAAATCGTTGGTAGCAATAATGATGGCGTAATCGGCATAGTTGAGCGGTGCACTGAAGCCTCCACAGACAACGTCGCCAAGCACATCAAAAAGGATGACATCATATTTTTCATAAAGGCCGAGCTCCTGAAGCAGGGTGACGGATTCACCGACAACATAACCACCGCAGCCACTGCCTGCTGGAGGACCGCCTGCTTCAAGACAGTCTATACCGGCAAAGCCTGTCTCAATAATATCCTCAGCACTCAGCTCCTCATGATGAAAATCAACCTCTTCAAGAGCTTCGATAACGGTTTTTTGCAGTTTTCCTGTAATGGGAAAGGTACTGTCATGCTTGGGATCACAACCGATCTGCAGTACCTTGGCGCCTTTGAGGGCAAGTGCCGCCGAGATGTTGGCACTTGTGGTACTTTTTCCTATGCCGCCCTTGCCATATACCGCTAAGACTAAACTCATAATGATAACAGAGAATGTGATTGATAGAAAAAAACTTACCCGCCAAGCGACTCTTTTGCCTGCCGGAACACCTCAATGGAGATCATGGATGCGCCACTCTCGCGAGCAAAGGTTTCAGTGTTCTTCCTGACCTTTTTACGGACAAAAAATGGAACCTTCTTCAGCATGGTTTCTGCCTCATCGCTCCACTTCATCTCTCCATCCCCTGCAATGACCACAACATCGGCGGCAGCCTCCGGTGAAGAAAGCCCATTTGTACCGGACGGCACTGCCGGAGGCTCTTCAGGAATCGGGGATGTTTCGTTCTCTTCGTATTCAAGGCCAGCATCACCAAAAAAGTCGATCAGGTGTTTTTCCAGACCGAGCTTGCAGGAGAGATAGACCCTGTCGGCAATAACATCGGCACCATCAAAACCAAAGAAGGGGTAATAACCAAGCAGATGATTTTCAATATGGGTCGGAGGGCAGACCACCATACAGGGAACGTCAAGCTTGCGGCAACTGTGCCGCTCCATCTGCGTACCACAGACCAGATCGGGCATTTCATCGTCGATGATTTGCGCAACATCCTGAAACTTGTCGGTGACGATAAGTGCACCGGGAAGGTAGCCTTCAAGCTCTTTGCGTACCCAATCGGCATGACGCTCCAGATAGGTGCCTGCACCAATAATCTGCATACCGAGTTCGTCACGCAGAAACTTGACAAGAGCGACGGTGTGTGTGGCATCACCGAAAACAAAGGCGCGTTTGTTGCTGAAACTCTCCATATCGGCCGTTCTGGCAAACCAGGGAACACCGCTCGGAGCGCTCATGCCGTCAAGAGAAAATGCATGGAGTGGCGGCATGACAATCGGAGGCACTCCCCGTTCAGCGCCCGCGCTGTTCAGTTTCTCAATCAGTGCGCGGATCCATGCAAGTGTAGGCTCAACCCCGATCGGGGCGTCGAAAATCGCCGGCATAGTGAATGTTTCAGCGAGGTATTCCGCCGCCGTTGTCCCGATTTCGCGATAAGGAGCAATATTGAGCCAGGCTGCTGGCAATTTCCGGAGATCGTCAATCCCGGCTCCCCATGGGGCAACAACATTAACAGCAATGCCAAGCGTCTCCAACATGCGACGGATGCTTGTCAGGTTGGCCCGCAAATGAAAGCCTAGTGAGGTAAAGCCAAGCAGGTTCACTGATGGCCGAGCTGTTTTTTCCTGTGCGGAGGCAAAACGCTTCACCAGTTCGGTAAACAACCCGTCAGCCGCCTCATTTTCCGAGACTCTGAAAGGGTTAAGCGCATAGACCAGAATTTTTTCCGGCGGCAAACCCGAATGGGCGGCAAGCTGATGAAGATCTTCCTGAAGAAGAGCCGTGCTGCAGCTTGGAGCAATGACAATAAGTTCAGGATGGTAATGGTGTTCAACCTGCTGGAGTGTTGCCGGAAGCCTTGATACTCCCTGGGCAAGGTCTCTTCCACGCACAACACTTATCGACAAGCCGGGAAATTGCGGGGTTCGTTCAAGCATGGTATAGGTCGCCGTAATATAATCATCTCCCTGGGGAGCATGATAGACGGTGTGAACCCCTTTCATACTGTTGGTGACTCGGCTGATACCATGGAGGGCAGTGCCCTCGTAGAGCCAGAAAGCTAAGCGCATACTTTATGACGTTTGTTTATTGCATTTTCCTTTCGGTGAATTATTCAGCGCTCGGCATGACACCTTCAAGCCAGACCTCCTTGTCAAACGCTGGCAGCTTGCTGCGGCGCTGAAGCGGTGAAACGAACATATTGGCAAGTGTAATGACTCCCGACCAACTATGAATCGACATAAGCATGAACTCCATGCTCCACTTGACAACAAAACCGTTGCCAACAAAAGGGTTGGCCGTCATCAGCGAGGTAATAATCAAGTCGGGCTTGATGCGGCGGACATCCTCAAGCTGGCGATGAAAGTTTGGCTGCTCAACAACACGGACACCATCAAGTGCCTCCAGTTCCCGTGCATGAAATTTTTTATTGATATAGGCACTGCTGCATTCAATCACATCAGCACCGGCACGATGAAGAAAGCGTGCAAGCGGCAGCTCCATCATGGTATCGGCAGTCAGAAAAACCTTTTTCCCGTCAAGAAGGGCTGTCTGGTTGCGAATCTTCTCCCATGCGGCTTTTTCGCGATCACGAAGATCGACCGTAATACCAAATTCACGGGCAAGATCCTCCCAGAACGCTCTGGTACCGTCGGGACCGAAAGGGAAGAGTGAGTAGAGGACTTTGGCGCCCCGTTCACGGGAAAGTTTGACGGCGACCCTTGAAAGATAGGGTTGGACAGGAGCAAGTACGGTATCGGGACCGATGGCCGGCATTTTGTCGAAACGGGACTCAGGAAGAAAGCCGCCTACCGGAATGCCAAGCGCTTCAGCTTCTGCCCGGAGGTCGTCAGCCGTTACATCGTTCACTGAGCCGAGAAATACCACTTTTTTCTGGCCTGCGGGAGCTTCGGGACAGAAGGGTACAAGGGCA
>CAINOO010000285.1 GCA_903851535.1 uncultured Chlorobiaceae bacterium
TCAATGCACTTTCGCATATCAATAAGCATACCCCAGCGGATTGTGCCAGCAATACCCTTGTCTGACCACAGGGAGGTATCCGTTTTTTCCATCAGAAAGTTCAGGAAAAAACCTGACGAAACTCCAATACCCGCAAGAAATCCAAAACTGGTTTTCTTGATAAATTCTCTTCTCTCTTCGTTCATTACGGTTTGTCTAAAGGCGATAGATGACAATTCCAGCAATTCGGCTTTGCATTGGCATACTGATGGCAGCTTATACAGAAATAAGTGTTGTTGCTGTGACAGCCAAGGCAGGTATCCAGACTTTTCTGGAATTTTTTTCCGTCAGCCGTAACATAGGGACGATTATCCCTTGCTCCGGTATTCCGCCATTGGTTCAGGAGTTGCATGTGATGAGAGCGCATGTATTCTGTTGGAGCAATACACACAGTACTATCAATCGCTGCCACCTTGGCTGTTGCTGACGCAATGCTTTCCGTTTTTACCGTCGGCCAGAATACCCTGAGAGCCACAAGGGCTACAAGAATCAGAAGGCCAAAAACAACTTCCCGCGTTGTAATCTTCATCACTCCTCTCCCTCCCCGAAACCGGTCATGGGACTCTCCCTAAAGTCTTCAGTTCGCTTTTTCTCACCCTTCATGACAAGGGCATTGCCTACCAGTTCATGAAGGCCGTAAACCGAAACTCCGGGATTCCAGTATTTCATCAGTGTCGGCAGGCTGGCCCGGTCGATGGCACAGATGGTAACAAGGGTATTGACCTTATGCGTTTGCTGTACCTGCCGAACGGCGCTGGCTCTGGGAAAACCTCCCCGCATACGAATATCCATGAACTCTTCAGCATTCAGGCCGCTTCCGGAACCACAACAGAAGGTCTGCTCCCTGATGGTGTTCTCGGCCATTTCATGAAAGGAGTTGCAGACATTGCGGAGAACGTAACGAGGCTCATCAAACATGCCCATTCCTCTTGCAACATTGCAGGAGTCATGAAAGGTTGTCAAAAGATGATCGTTCCGTTTCGGGTCGAGCTTCAGTTTATTATGGTGTATCAAATCTGCGGTGAACTCTGCAATATGAACCATCTTTGTCGATGCCGCGTTGGTGAATCTGGTACCGGTAATGGGCGAAACAGGCTCCTCAAGAAAATCTGCCGGGCCATTCATGGTATTCATGTACTGATGAACCACCCGCCACATGTGCCCGCATTCACCGCCAAGAATCCATTTAACTCCAAGCCGTTCTGCTTCATGATACATTTTGGCATTGAGCTTCTTCATCATCTCGTTGGAGGTGAACATGCCAAAATTCCCTCCTTCCGATGCGTAGGTACTAATGGTATAGTCAAGCCCAATATGATGAAACAGGAGCAGGTAACCCATCATCGTGTAGACACCGGGATCGCCGAAGACGTCGCCGGATGGGGTAATAAAGAGAATTTCTGCTCCCTTGCGGTTAAAGGTCGGATTCACTTTTATGCCGGTCAGATCCTCGATATCTTCGACGAGAGACTCAATATTCTGCACAAAGGTGTGGGGTTCAATACCAAGGTGGTTGCCAGTACGGTTACAGTTGGAGACCGGTGCAAGAATCCAGTTGTTGTTGACGCCGATCAGGTTCAGGAGTTCCCGGGCCATCATGGTGATTTCGGCAGTATCAATACCCATCGGGCAAAAAACAGAACAACGACGACACTCGGTACACTGGTTGAAATAAAGATGCCACTCCTTGATCACCTCTGCCGTCAGCTTTCTTGATCCGGAAAAGCCCTTGAGGATTTTTTCAGCCAAGGGAAAATCGTTGCGATAGACCGACCGGATGAGTTCAGCCCTCAAGACAGGCATGTTTTTCGGGTCTCCCGTGCCAAGAAAAAAATGACACTTGTCGGCGCAGGCACCGCAGCGCACACAAGTGTCA
>CAINOO010000286.1 GCA_903851535.1 uncultured Chlorobiaceae bacterium
ATCAATACGTGGACGGCCAAGCTTGTTGAGCGGCACCAGACTGTAATGACTGATTTTACCGAAGGCGTCGTAAGAGGGTTCTCCTCCGAGCAGCCGAATCACAACGGCGACAGCCTCTCCCTTGGTTTTAATGGTATCAAGGCCCCAGAGCACCTGGGCAATGGTTTCTGGATACTCTCCCCCATTTTCTTCACGATGCTTTTTGACGATGCTGTCGGCAATGAGCGACCCGCGCTTGAAAGCAAGGACAGAGGGAATTCTCCACGGATCGATAGAGTGGATATTGCGACCCGAAGGAAGCACATTGATACCGTCACGCACGAGGTCACCGCCAGGACCGGAAGAGATGTAACGGCCACTAAGCACCTTCATGAGGGAATCGAGTTCACCGGTATTGTCACGAAGAGCAAAAAGAAGCTGTGCGCCCTCCCTGATCAACTGTTCAATAAAGGGCAAAGACTCTGCGGAAGGCTTCCCCCCTCCTGTTATTGTGGCAAAGGCACTGGCGGCATTTTTGCGGTCAAAGAGCACCTGCTGGACAAAATCACGGCAGGCACCATCAACCCACTCCCGCAAGCGAATAGCCTCCTCTTCGCCCTTTCTCGACCGCATGGTCAACTCCTCATAGCTCCTGTACTCTCCACTCTTGCCCGAAGCATTCATAAGAAGAGTTGGCAAAGTTTTTCCCTCTTCCTCCCTGTTTTTAAGGGTTTCAGTGACGGTGATAATCTGTGCTTCCAGAGGACTAGCCTCACCAAACACATGAAGGGAGTTTGAAATCAGCCGGTTTTCGAGTTCGCTGACGTAGATATAGAGCCTGCTGACATAATCGCTGAACCCTTCATTTTCAGGGCGGGGACAATCGTCCGTCAGATTGAGCAGCTCGGCTTTCTGCATGATGGCCTCTTCAAAACCCGAATTCTCCCCCTGCCCTTCAATGGAGCCTGAAAAATTTCTCTCGCGGAAATCGACCAGCAGATCTTTCAATGCGGGAAGCTCCTTGTAGAGACCGGCACGCGACAGCGGCGGAACAACGTGGGAGACCATTGTCGCCAGCCCGCGCCGTTTGGCAATACTCGATTCACTCGGATTGTTTACCGGATAGATGTAGATATGCGGCACCTCTCCGAGGAGGGCGTCCGGCCAGCAATCGCCGGTAAGGCCGGTCGGGAGTCCCGGCATCCATTCGACCGATCCGTGCATACCGACATGCACCATGGCATGCGCCTGAAACTCCCGGCTTATCCAGCGATAGAAGGCGATATACTGGTGGTGCGGCGTGTTTGTCTTGTCGAAGAGCAACCGCATGGGATCGCCCTGTACACCGATACGGGGCTGGACACCAATAAAGACGTTACCAAATTGTATGCCGCCGATAAAAACATCATGCTCCCCGATCGGCACAATTTCTCCCGGAAATTTCTGCCACCGATCCTCTATGCGTTCCCGCTCCCGTGAAGAGGTAAGCCCCTTGAAGGTATCATAGCTCACCTTCAGGGCATCCTGCTGATGCTGCTTGATCTGGTGATCGGTTGCCTGATCGAGCGCATGAAAAAGCGCTTCGGACGATTCCGGGAGCTGACCGACATTATATCCCTCCTTTTTCAGTCTCTGCAAAGCTGCCAAAAGCGTTCTGGGAACATCGAGAAGTGCTGCAGTGGCTTTTTTGCCAAGACCGGGAGGATAATCGTAGACAACAAAGGCAATTTTTTTATCCCTGTTGGCCGTTGCCCTCAGACGGAGCCACTGACTGACAATGCCTGAAAGCCTTTCAAGGCGCTCAGGAACCGTCTCGACCTTGCCATCCTGCAAGGCTCCAAGCACGACCGGACAGATCGCACCATCCATCTCGGGAATCGCATAGGTAAAGGTCATCTGCATGGGCGAAACCCCAAGCTCTTTCCATGATTCAAACCCCTGGGTCAAGAGTGGCTGAGCAACAATATAGGGGACGTCAAGTTTTGTCATGATCTCGTGACGCGCCTCAGCCGCTGTTCCAGGTTTGGTCGATCCGGCAGGGCCACCGACGAGACCAAAGCCCATCATATTGACCAGAAGATCAATTTTCTCCTTGACAAACCAGTCACGCACCAATACGTGGCCTTCAACTCCCGTCACAAAAGCGGGAAAAAGATGAATTCCCCGTTTTTCAAGCACACGGATGGTGTTGTCGATATAGCTTTTTTCCTGCAACAGGTGTTTGCGGAAAAACAAAAGGCCGATTTTCTGGCCCTTGTCGATATTAATCCCGCGCTTTTTGGACCAGTTTTTGTAACTCTTGAGATCTGTAAAAAAGGCTGGAGCATCAGGATGATAGATCCCCATGTTCGGCACTTCAACAAGCGCCCCGACAGTGACCGGCTCATTAAAATATTCGCGAAGAATAAGCCGGAACATGTTGGCGATATTTTCCGCCGTCGGCTGCATCCAGTAAGAGTAGACCATCAGCCAGTTCTTGAAATCCTTTGCCTTGTTTGGCACAAGGGGAAGAATGGTGCGCATGATCTTCATCAGCTTCATGTAGCCGTACAGGGCATCCTCATCACGCCCCTTAACCAGCATTTTGGCCACTTTTTTGACCATATCCGGCATACCGGCCTTGCCGTCCCCGACAGAATAGCTTCCGACCTTGGTCAGTGCCATGGCTTCAGGCATGGACTCAAAAATAAAAATGGTCTTTTCGTTACTCGATTGATCAAGCTGTTGTTTAAACCAGTCGATCTGCTCCTTGAAATTGATCATACTCATAAAGAGACAGTCCGCCTCCTGAATGGCTTTTGCCGCTTCAGGATGCTTTTTTTCAAGATCAATATCACTTAACTGGGTCAATTCAGCTTCGCTGGAAAGAAGCCCTTTAATCTTTTTCCAGAGAGCAGCGTTGTACTGCTCAAGACCGACAACAGCAACAATTTTACGAAGATCAGACATAAGAATAGATGTAGGTACGCATTAGATGTATCTCGCTCACAAAACTATAAAACGGTATATCACTAATGTATAAAAGAAGAGGAATAATTCCGAAAATGACCTTTCCGGTTTGGGCAACCGGAAAGGTTTTCGGTAATCAAAAGCTCAGTGCAGCTTCAACGATCTGTTCTGCTTTGGCATTGGGCAGGTAAAAATAGCGTCCGCCGAGCTTCTGGGCAAGTTTTGGTGCTTCACCCCTCGACAGATAGTTCATCTGCGTATCAATCACAATGGATGCAACACCATCGGCCTGGATGGAAAGAGAGAGTGCTTCAATCTCCTTTTCAAGCAGTTCCTTGGGCATTTTTTCGGCATTTGGGTCAAAAGTAGCCTGCAATCCAATATTACCACGGCCATCGGTGATCAGAACAAACATGATCTGTGAAATACCTTTGGTACGCGCCTGTTTTGCGGTCTCCCAACCAAGATAGAGCGCAGAGGCGAGAGGCGTGCCACCTCCGGTTGGAAGCACATCAAGCTCGCGTTTTGCACGATCAACACTCTGCGAAGGGGGCAAAAGAACCTGTGCCTGCTTTCCACGGAACGAGATGAGAGCCACCTGGTCGCGATGCACATAAGCATTCTGCAAGAGACTTGCCACTGCGCCCTTGGCCTGGCGCATGCGGTTCAGTGCCATGGAACCCGAGGCATCGACCATGAAAATAAAAAGTGTCCCCGACTTGTCGCGGAAGCGCTTGATCTTCACATCATCTTTGGTGATAAGCAGGGCCGTTTTGGGCCTCCCTGCCATCTTGCTGTCACGGCGGCGAGTCTCTTGCCAGGGAGCTGCAGAAATGAGTGTCGGAATAAGCGCAACTTTATTGGTACGCATCTCACCGGGCTGGGCCCGCACAAAACGTCCACGCTTGTTGTTCAGCGCTTCGCCACGGCTGCCGGTGGTCGTTTTCTTTTTTGATGCGAGAGAGATGTTCAAAATATTGTCAGGCAACTCCATCTCAATGGCATCCATCATCAACTCCTCAATCATGTCGGGAGTCTCCTTCTTCTCCTCTTCGGCTTCAGCATCAGGAGTATCGGCCTGCGCCTCATCATCTTCACCTTCCGGCTCTTCCTCTTCTGGCGGTTCCTCCTGGGGGGGCATATCATCCGCAGCGGCTTCCCTTTCGGGCATACGGGTCGCACGGGGAATAAGCACAAGCTTGATAGCCTGTTTCATATCCTCCTCCTCAACATCACTGCGCTGAGCGAGAGCGGCTGAGGCTATTGCAGCACGAACCGTAAAAATATCGACACGGTTTCCCTCAACCCCGAGACTTATCGCGGTCTGAATCAGCGCCCGAATCTGCTCGTCGGTAATCGAAACACGCGGCAGCAATTCACGGGCCGCCTGGATAAAGCCGGTAAGCATCCTCAGCTCATCACGGGTATCCTCTTCATCTCTCGTACCAAGTACAATGTTGACAATTTTTTTGCGTGCCCTGTAGTCATTCTGCGCGGTAAAGGGTACAATAATACCTATGCGGTCGAGCAATCCCATGCGAACCTCGCCATCAGTGGGATCATAGGTACCCACCAGCATGAATTTCGCTGGATGCACCTCACTGAGCCCTTCGCGCTCAACAAGGACTTCACCACGCGAAATGGCATCCATGATGTGCGACACCGCCGAACTGTCGAGAAGACTGATGGAGTCAACATAGAGCACTCCACCATGCGCCTTCGAGAGGACGCCGTGCTGGACGACGCGTACTCCGGTTGCAAGGGTTGCCTCCAGGTCAACGCCACCGATCAGACGATCTTCGGTAACGTTCAGAGGGAGTTCCACGAAAGGGGTACCTTCGGGAAGAATATCAGCAAATGCCCTGGCGAGCGTCGACTTTCCCGACCCCACGGCCGAAGGAATGACAACACCGCCAAGTTCCGAATCAACGGCCAGCAGCATAAGTGCCTGTTTGGCCAGATCCATCCCTACGATATCGGTAAAAGCTATCATTATACTGCTTCCGCTTCTCCGAGGATTTTAGCGAGTTCACGATCAATTTTTTCACCGGCGTCAAGGGTTTCAAGAGGATCCTTGCGAAGACGGTGGCGAAGACAAAGTCCGGCAATCTCCTTGACATGCTTCATACTCACAACCGTTTCTCCACGGAACGCTGCATGGGCAAAAGCCGTACGGGTAATGGTAAGTTCACCGCGGTGACCATCAATACCAAGATTCATGCAGAGTTTGGCAATATCGGTAAGAACGCTGTCGTCCATTGTTACGGTCGGAAGCAACTCTTTCGCAGTCTGAATCTTTTTCTGCAGCTTCAACTGTTCGCGATTGTACTTTTTCATAAAGGCTTCGGGATCTTCATCGAACTCTCGGCGGCGCTTGACGATATCGACCCTTTTTGCAATATCAAGAATCGTGATGATACGGGCATGCAGACCAAAACGGTCAAGAAGCTGGGGACGAAGTTCACCCTCCTCAGGGTTACCGGAACCGACGAGCACAAAACGTGCCGGATGGCGGATACTGATACCTTCACGCTCAACCACATTCTGACCACTTGCAGCAACATCAAGCAAAACGTCAACAAGATGGTCATCAAGCAGGTTGACCTCATCAATATAGAGAAAGCCACGGTTTGCCTGGGCAAGAAGACCCGGCTCAAATGCTTTTACACCGCTGGTAAGCGCCTGCTCGATATCAATGGTACCACAGACGCGATCTTCCGTTGCACCAAGGGGAAGATCAACAACCGGTACAGGAATTTTTTCGGTTTTAAGGGTCGAAGGATCAACAGCCTTGTGTCCCTTTTTGGCCTCCTCACCTTCAACATATTGATCGACGGTACGATTGTACGTATCACCCTCAACCCTGTCAATGAAAGGAAGCACTTCAGCAAGCGCCCTGACCGTTGTACTTTTTCCTGTACCCCTGTGACCCATGACAAGCACGCCTCCGATTCTCGGATCAATGATATTGAGGATCAGACTGAGCTTCATTTCCTCCTGGCCAACAATTGCTGTAAAAGGAAAGGCTTGGCCAGACTTCTTTTTTGCGGCAGGCTTTACTGCTTTTGTGAGTTCCGGAGTTGCCGTGACCGTTGAACTCGCCTTTGCCTTTACCGTAGCAGGTTTCTTTGCTGCAGTTTTTTTTGCAACCGTTTCAGTCTGAGTCATAATTGATCGTTTGGTTAATACCTGTTTCTCCGTTGAACAGCGAAAATATTCACCGAAAAAGGCTTACTGTTTTTATGAGCTGAATAAAAGAGATTGAATTTATGCTTTTAGAAAGACAATAGAAAAT
>CAINOO010000287.1 GCA_903851535.1 uncultured Chlorobiaceae bacterium
GGCCAAAATTTACAGAACCTTGATACCAGAGAGCTGAAAAAAAGAATAATGGCAATTCCCTATCTCCGGAGTGCCGAGATTGGCAAGGAGTTGAACGGAGTTGTTCGAATCAGGGTTGTCGAGCGCGAACCTGTTGCGGTTGCGGTGCTCAATGGTCAGGATATGGTTATTGATGGTGACGGGTTTCTTTTACCGGTGAGAAAGGATTTTTCCGGGCGGACTCCCCGATTGCTGAAAATTTCAGGTATAAGCCGGTTGCATATTGCAGAAAACGGGTTGCGGCAACTGTACAGGGGTGATCTCGCATTGATGAGGGATTTTCTTGATGCGCTCTCACAAACCGATTATGCAAGCTTGCTTGTCAGCGAACTTTATCTTGCTGACAACAATATGGCATGGTGCAGGGTGGCTCAATCCCCTGCCCGTTTTATTGTCGGTAATGACGGGAATTACAAGGAAAAGTTGAAAAAATTCGAGATATTCTGGCAAAAGGTGGTTTCCAAAAAAGGTTTTGACTCTTATGAGACTGTTGATCTGAGGTTCAGAGAGAGGATTTTTACCAGGGGTATTCTCTCTCCGGTTGAATCCCAGAGTGTTTCCCTGTGATAATTATGCATAGAAAAGAACGATGCTGAAAAGCAATATAGCCGTCGGCCTTGATATTGGCACAACCAAAGTGTGCGTTGTGGTCGCCGAAAAAGATGAAATAGGAAAGTTGAACGTCCTTGGAAAAGGGCGTTCAAATTCTGATGGTCTTCAACGGGCAACGGTGGTCAATATCAATAAGACTGTTGCCGCTATCAGATCTGCGGTAGCCGATGCTGAGCGTGAGTCCTCCATTCGGATCCATGGCGTCAATGTTGGTATTTCTGGCGCGCATGTGCACTGTATTCACAGCAATTCTGAAATCAGTATCAACCAGACAGGTATTGTCAATGATTCTGATGTGAAGCGTTTTCTGGAAAAAGCCAAGACCAATATCCGCTACCTTGATATTGATCATGAAATTATTCATGTTATTCCTCTGGAGTTCATTGTTGATGATCAGGAAGGGCTTCTTGATCCCATAGGAATGGCCGGGACAACGATGCGGGGCAGTGCCTATATTGTGGTTGGTCTGAGGACAAAGATCCGCAATATCAAACAGTGTGTCGAGAAGGCAGGTCTTGAGATCAGTGCCGTAACTTTTGAGCCTGTAGCGTCGGGTATGGCGGTTATGAAAGAGCGTGAGAAAAAAAGCGGAGTGGTTGTCATTGATATAGGTGGAGGAACAACAGAGGTTGCTATCTATTTTGATGGGGCGATTCGTTACTCGGATGTCATCAAGGTAGCAGCAAACGATGTTACTCACGATATTGCCCATGGGGTGCGGGCTCTTTATGAGGTGGCTGAAGAGTTGAAAATAAAGCACGGATGTGCATACAGCAAGCTGAGCGGTGAAGATGAGGATATTCTTATCGAAGGTATCGAGGGTCGCGCGCAAAAATCGGTTCCGAAGAGTTCGCTGACCATGATCATTGAAGCAAGGATGATGGAGATTCTGGAGCTTGTGCGAGACTCGGTGCAGCGGTCGGGCTATTATGAATATCTCAATGCAGGTGCTATTATAACAGGGGGAGGTTCGCTTCTGCCGGGTACAGAAGAGCTTGCGCATGATATTTTTGCTCTTGATGTTCGTATCGGCTATCCGGAAGGGGTTTCCGGCGGTATCAAGGGTTCCGTCAATAACCCCATGTATGCAACGGTGATGGGTCTTGTGGCCCATGCATTTCAGAACAATCTTTCCGTTGATCACAGCTTTGCTTCGGTACCGGAGGTCCTTCCGGTTGAGACCCCTTCGGGAAGCAGGGAAGAGCCCCAGGTACAGGATCAGACGCCTGCCGGGAAGAAAATTGTGGACAGGATGAAGAAATTCTGGGATAATCTATGATGAGAGAGCAAATAAGAGCCTTTTAAAGCGGAGAACTGAAAAAAATGGCATTTGAGCTTGATCCGGGCCTGTTTGACAGTGACCAGGGAAAAGGGGTTACCATAAGGATTGTCGGCGTAGGCGGTTGCGGTGGCAATGCGGTAAATAACATGATTGACAGGAAGATCAGTGGTGTCGAGTATATCGTTTTCAATACCGATCGACAGGCGCTCCTGAATTCGAAAGCTCCTCTAAGAGTGCAAATAGGCAAGAAGGCTACCAATGGGTTGGGTGCTGGAGCCGATCCGGCCAAAGGTCGTCAGGCTGCCGAAGATGACCGGGAAATTATTGCTGCCCAGCTTCGGGGTGCCGATCTTGTTTTTATTGCAGCGGGAATGGGCAAAGGTACCGGTACCGGCGCAGCTCCGGTCATTGCCTCTATTGCAAGAAATATGGGCATTCTTACGATCGGAGTCGTGACAAGGCCATTTAACTTTGAAGGTCAGGTAAAGGCGAATATTGCCGATGGTGGTATCATTGAACTGCGAAAATACATTGACACCCTTATTCTTGTTGAAAATGAAAAAATTCTCAGCATTGCCGAAGAGGGGGTAAGTGCCACCGAAGCGTTTAATATGGCAAACGATGTCCTCTACAGGGCGGCCAAGGGTATTGCTGATATTATTACCCGTCATGGACATGTCAATGTCGATTTTGCTGATGTTCGCAGTATTATGGCCGGAGCTGGTGATGCTGTCATGGGTTCCGCTGCTGCTGCGGGCGAACGACGGGCATTGAAAGCCTCATCGGATGCCCTCAACAGTCCTCTTCTCGAAGGTGTATCGGTAAAGGGTGCCAAGGGGGTATTGGTCAATATTACCGGTGAGGTTACGATGAGGGATATGTCGGATGCGATGAATTATATTGAGGAGCAGGTCGGCAGTGATGCCAAGATTATCAATGGATATGTTGACGAACCGCAGGTGTCGGGCGAGATCAGGGTTACCGTTATTGTAACCGGTTTCAGGCGAAAGACGCAGGCTGATGGCGCGGTGTCGGCGGCCCGGCAATTTGTTGCTCCGGTACCGGGCATCAGGCTTGGGCAGGTACCATCATCCCATCGGCAGACAGCATCTCTCTATCCTGAACGCCAGGAAGAAGATTTGCGTATTCCTGCCTATATCAGAAGGCAGTTATCTATTAATGATCCTCACGAGACTGGCGGTGTTGGCGGGAGGAAAAATAGCGGTCATGATGCCGAGTACAATCCCCCTCTTGTGGGTGGCAGAGGAGAGCATGAAGATAAAATTCAGAAAGGGCTGTCAGACACTCCTGCATATCTTCGCCGGAAAAACAATGGAATCTGAATAAAATCTTCAAAAAAATAAGTAAAGGAATTAATGAATTATAGTACTCTTTCCGCAGAGGATGCGGTCTCAAGGATAAAGTCGGGCGACAGGGTTTTTTTGCATACTGCAGCAGCAACGCCGCAGCGATTGATTGAAGCGATGGTTCAACGCTCGGAAGAGCTGAGAAATGTGGAAATAGTAAGCCTTCACACGGAGGGCGATGCTCCCTACGCAAAGCCGGAATATCGTGAAAGCTTCAGATTAAATGCTTTGTTTGTGGGCAGAAATGTCCGCAAGTCGGTTCAAAATGGTGATGGCGATGCCATTCCGGTTTTTTTGAGCGATGTCCCTTCCCTTTTTCATAACAAGATACTGCCGCTTGATGTGGCGCTTGTGCA
>CAINOO010000288.1 GCA_903851535.1 uncultured Chlorobiaceae bacterium
ATAAAAATATCTTTATATCTTTGAGTAAGACAATTCCCAGAAATATACAAAATAATACTGTTTGATACTCAAAATATTAAGAAAGTAAAATTTTAAACACCAATGAATTCAAGGTGTACAGGCCAAATAGGGAATTGCTGGGTGATTGCTAATTTCCGAAATTGGCTGATTTTTAATTTCCGACTACACCTGCCTCCCAATTGGATGGCACAACATCCATAGCAGAGTTCAAGCCCTAGATTCACTATAAAATAAATTCACAAGGAGACGTTATGCAAGAGACTATCTATGCTATTTGTTTAGATGAAGAATTGGAGGAAAATCCGAATTACTGGGTGATCGCCGAAGACTATAGCTCGCGCAATGAGGCAGAAGCTCAGAGCACACTTGATGTCAAAAAGAAATACCGGGTGACCAAGAATAGTTACAGTGGTATGAAATGCAAGTCGGAAAAATACGCTGTGGAAGGCTTGTACTCGACAGGAGGGGTTTATATACTTACCAAAAAGGAGAATAAATGAAACGTACCATTGCCATATTCCCCCTGCTTGTTATGCTTTCTGGCTGTACCGGAGAGCAGTTAGTCACTCGTCGATTCAAGAGCATGCAGTGGAATACCAAACCTCCACACGAGTTGATCGAGCTTGAGGCCATCCCTATAGCGCCACCCTCGACCGCTCCGCCGGAGTCAGTACCTGCGATTTTGTCTTTATCAGGACCTGTACAGGCAAGCTATATCGAGGTGGCGAAGCAATTAAAAGAGTTGAAGAAATCGGAAGATCTTTTGAATCTGCTTATAAAACCCTTTCCAAAAAATGTGCCCGATGCCGAGGATGATAGTATGGCCGATCGAACGACAATCAACAAGTTGATCGTTTTAAGTGTAACGAAGGTCGATGCAGTGCAACTCGCTCCCAACGATTTTGTCACCACAGCCGACAGGATCGCCAAGTTAGGAATAAAGTTAGAGTGCAAAGAAGATTGGTATGGATTTCAGAACTGGGACAAACTCAAAACAGATTATGTAACGAACGATTTAGGCAAAGTTACCCATGAATCATCAGCTTCGTTCAACGCTAAACTTTTGCCGAAACTGTCCGGTTCGATCGTTGGCGATGGAGATATCGGGGTGGGACGGAGCGATAAAATCAACGAGGAACTGGCGTTAAACGAACGTGTCATAAATTTTTCAGGTATGCTGACCCCCAAAAAAGGAGTAGTTATTCAACAGGGAGGCATAGGCCGCGATTTAGAGGGTAATACCTCCATTGTTCTGACCATAAAGATGGATGGCAGCACTGTCAATCTGATGGAATTCGGGAAACTCATCAATGATAATGGTACCCCCAAGAAGCCAGCAGATATCTCACTCAAGATTATACCGACTCGCATTCCTGACTGGCATAAGGGTACTGATGGCGTAATTTTGAAAGCGAGTGCCGACTACCTTTTTCGTCATGTCAGCAAGGGGAAAGAAAGTGTTATTGAGGGTGATGATGTCGTGACGTTATACAAGGGTGAAGTGACCGCAAAAAATCAAGTCGAATTGCTCAGCCCGTCGGCTTACCAAATACGGTCAGAGTATTTTGATATCAAGGGTGACGAGGATGAAGTTGTTCAAATCAAACACGACAGCGACACTCATGATCTGGCTTTCGCCAATTCGGACAAATCGAAAGTTTTTATGAAATGGCTAACTACTTGCCTGGAACAGAAACAGTTTTCAAATTGCATCGGAAAGGGCGCAAACCGTTGGTGCTTGATTTACAAAAGCCACCCATTAAGACAGGACGACGTGAAGCATCTCTTTCGATCGAGTTCGATAAACGCTCAATGAAACAATATTTCCGGATGCAGGCTATTATTATTGCTCATAACAATTTTGCTTTTCAACTGAGTTACAATTCACTAATTCTGACAAAACACCATCATCTTTGTTCAAACCGGCTCACCAGATAACCAAATGAGCTGTTTTGCCTGACTTCGTCGTGGGGGATGAGCAGGTAGCTCCATTGTTTTCCGCTGGTTGATGCGGTGTGTTGTGAGGCGTACCAGCAGTATTGCATGGCTGCGCGTTTTTTATCCTGAACTTCGGTGCTTTCGAGTTCGTTGGCGGCTTTGGTTTCGACGAGGTAGATGTTCTCAACGGTTTCAACGACGAAGTCAGGATAGTAGCGGCTGGAGTTGCTGGCCCAATAGATTCGGAACTGGTTTGGTGCGGGGCGCAGCCATTTGAGGACGGTTGTGTCGTTTTCGAGGATGTAGGCGAACTCTTTTTCTGTTTTGGAGTCGAATTTGTATTCGAAATGGCAGGCTTTTTCAAAGCCGGTGAATACGAGTTTGGGAATAAGGCTTGTCGGGGTGATGATGTCTTTATAGTGGCGACGCCCGTCTTTGAGTGCTGAGAAGTTCCAGTCTTCGATTTTGATGAAGGGCAGGACTTTCGGATCCTGATAAGCTGGCTCGCTGATTTTCAAGTGTGCTTTGAGCTGGTCGTAGATGTTGCCGGCTATGAATTTGCGGTATTGCCGGACAACGAGCATCAATTTTGATGGGTCGCTGAGGTTTGCGGCAATGGTATCAATGGCCTGATTGGTCAGTTTGTGGAGCAGTTCTGCATTGTCGTCGTAGTCAATTTCCGGATAGTTGACGAGTTCAGAGATGACCTGATTGACAGGGCTTTGTGAGGAATATGCACCGTATTTAACGCCTATGTCGGTGGTCTTTCGGTCGCCGGTGAGTTCGACGACCCGGATTTCCTCGCTCAGTGGTTCGTATGAAAAACCTCTCGAAACTTCAAGATCAAAGGGTTCAAACCAGACTTTGACCTCTTCCTGGACGAGATCCATCCGGGGAATTTCGATGATGTTATTTTGAAAGTTGGTGACGACCTCTTCGTAGATGGCTGTGGCCTCCTGCAAGAGTTGCTGTGTAAACATACCGAGCTGACCTTTTGACTGCTCTGCCTCAATCTGCTCCATCACATATTGCTTGACCTCGGGTTTGTTCAGGTCGGCCACTCTGGTTACTCCCTGATCGCCGTTCATGGTTGGAAGGAGGTGGATGATGGCTTTTTTTGCATCGAGGCGGTTGGTTGCAACCTGCTTCTCTTTTTCATCCGTCATGGCTGCAATCAGTCTCTCTTCACGGGTTACTTCAACCTGGACTTTGGAGGGTGACTGTATCACCTCGGTGTTTGGAGTGAGATCGGTGTCATCAAGCTCAATGAACGAGACTTTCTGCAATATTGAGTTAGGGTCTTGTGCGGCTTCAATGACCTTGTCGAAGTTGTCGTGTGCCAGCACGGTCAGTTTGTCGACCGCATCATCGCCTGTTCTTTCGCCATTGTAGGGAAGGCGCAGGCCACGGCCTATGGTCTG
>CAINOO010000289.1 GCA_903851535.1 uncultured Chlorobiaceae bacterium
CTGCCAGTGAGGCAAATTCCTATGAGTTATTTTAAACCCCTTGAGTTCGGCGTTTGTGTTTCCGGTCTGTTGTTGTTTGTAGATGGAATATGCAGGCTGGAAGCCTGCTCCACTTGTATGATAAGTTTCATACATCCACCCGCACTCATCTTCAACCTCTTTCAGGATGCGCTTTGCCTCCTTTTCAAAAGCAACAACATCAACCGGAGTGTTGTAGTTGTAGGCAATGAAGGTTGCTGCTGGCGACAGGTCGTTGAGTACCGCACGACGTGCTCCAAGACGGGAAAATGGCATCCAGGTTTTGTTGCCGTTCTCATCGGTTTCCTCCTGCAAAATGGTACCATCCGGCTGAACAAGAAACCCTAATGACTCAACCACCTTACGATCACCACAAAGCTGAGCCGCCACACCGGTCATCCCTGTTCCACAAAACCCGTCGAACACAATATCACCCGGCTCGGTGTAGTGAAGGATATAGCGCATAATGGCCTTATGCGGCACCTTGGTGTGATAGGAGTGCGCATTGTAGATGGGATCGTTCTTGCCTTCACTTACATCCGCAGCAAAGGGTTCACGATGATAGGTAAAACCTTCGGGTTTCTCCGGCTTTTGTGCTTCCCATTCAGCAATAAAATCGGCAATCCATGGGTTCGGACAAGCTGTGTAATAAGGTGGATCACTCAGCTTCAGGATATCTTCATCGCTGCCGATAGGAAAACCTTCGATCTTGCGGAATTCAGGATCGCGAAGCTTCTTTGCCAACAGTTCGGTAAAATACGCCCGCCGGGCTTTATCATCAGGGAAGCTCGTGCCAAGGCAGGTGACTGGGGTGGCATTCGACACCAGTTCCTCATCAAACAACCTGCCTGACCCCTCTTTGGAGGGAACCATTTTTGTTTTAAAAAAGCTTTGCTGCTTCACTTTTGGGACTCCATGATATTTCTACCTTTCTTTGTCAGTCTGTATTTTTGTGTCGGACTTTTGGGGGCGTTTGGTTGCGACATCTCTATCAGATCGTCTGCGATAGCTGCGTCCAGGTAGTTTTTGCTGAAGCTGACCCTGTCTTTCATACCCACCGCATGCATCAATTCTGCCCTGCTCATTTCACCATCACAGGCTTTCAATAACTGCATTACTTGCTGGGTTACTTGCTGGGTTACTTGTTCGACATTTGCTGAGCGAATTGAATCCGGGTGAACAGGAAAGCGTACTAAAAAATAGTTTCGATCATCATCCGTTTGGAAAACAGGATCTGGCGAACCGTTTTGGGCAATCGCGCGTTTGATTTTTCTGATGCCAGTGGAACGGCCCTCTGTCAGCTCAAGCTCTTTGAGGAATTCGCCAATACGTCTATTGCGGTAACGACGGCTGACCGCATTGCCTGCAGCGATATCGGCCATCGTGATTGATCGGTCTGGACCCGGGAAGCTGAGTATTACCAGCTCTTCGGGCATAATGCGGACCTCGACCGGTTCACGAATTTCGTAGGAGCGATGAAAAATAGCGTTGACCATGGCCTCTTCGATCGCAGCATAAGGGTAATTCCAGAGACGATCAGCTTCAGCTCGATCAGGGTGTTTGATGACAGTCTGTTTCAGGTAGTTGCGTTGGATATGGCTAAGTGCATCCCGAATTATACGGTGCAACGGGCCTTTGAACTCCTTCTCTTCAAAAAAATCACCACCCGGGCCATCAGGAAAATAGACCACATCAATCTGGGTTACAGGAAAGAATTTTTCCGGATGTTCGTTGAACATCATCAGGCCGATGTTTTTGGGGAATGGTGCTTCACTGGGGCCACCTGCGATGTTCATTTGCCTGCCGATGGTCTCCATTGGCAGTTGGGCGACCTGCTCTGCAAGCTCACTGCCCACCTCGTGCAGAAATTCTTCAATCAATCGCAACGATAAATCGCCAAGCGTGGCCTGCTGGTTGTAACGGTCATCGAATGGCACAGTTGCCGTCAGGCTTACCAGCTCTTTCAAGTCGTCATTTCTGGCAACCACGGTACTCGATTGTTTGCGAATGTATTCGCGCCATTCGTTACCAGTTTCAGAAAGATTAACCTTGGCCCGGTAAGGGCGCGTCTCGCCCGCAGGAGCCCAGATCACCAGAATGGTTTGACCCTGCCAGGTAACGGGTACACTCCGAGGCTGGTAGGATGGTTGAATAGCGTTATGCCCCAGGCGCAGAATCTCTTTCTGAATAGCATCGAGCTGATTTAGGTTTAAGCCGACAGGTGGCAGTTGTGGCCGACCATTCTGTTCTTCGATACCGACCACGATGTAGCCTCCACCAAGATTGTGAAAGTCGTTGGCAAAAGCGCAGATCGTGTGGAGCACAGCCTGCGGATTCCAGCCTTTCTTGAATTCGAGCCTCTCCCACTCAACTGCCTGACCATGCAGAAGCGATTCAATGGAAATCGGTAATCCGAGAGTATCCATAATTAATTCTCCATGACGATGCGCACCTTGGCCGGGTCTTTGCCCTTGGTGAGTTGATCAATGTACTCCTCAAAGCGCCTTTTCATCTCACCCGGTGTTGCGGCTCCGCCATGAACCTGAAGCGCTTTTTCGAGATCTTTGGCTTTCACACTCACTTTCACCAGTCCTGACAGTACCTCTTTAAGGGCATGAACAACGTTGTTATCGAGTGGTTCAGGCAGTTCACCTGACTTGATAAACGATTCAAGCGGTTGGCGATCGTCACTCCTGAACAGAGCCATGTTCACCTGGGTAATCGGGTCTTTGAGGTTCCCAAGAATGGTAACGCTCCAGCCAGCCACCATTGCGTCAAGCTCTGCATCCATCCTTTCAATCATTTGATTAGCCCCGATCATGATGGATTCATTGAGAAGTGGCCGAAATCCGCAGTGAGGGCAAACAGGAGTGGAATCAAGATTCTGTTCGGTCAAGGCAAAACAGCTTTTGAGTCCGGCAAGCCGGTTCTGGAAGTCGCCAAGCTGCTGACGCGGCATAAGGTCAATAAGCGACAGCTTGTTCAGGGTTTGCATGCGGGAGTCGTTGAGCAGGGCAGCTTTACGCTTGTCGTCATTGACACCAAGACGGGCTTTGGTGTGCATAGCGATGTAGGCGTTACTGTACTCCTTTTTAAGCTGCAACAGCTTTGCCGTGATACCTTGAGCCTGGGAGGAAAGGAGAGTAACATCAGCCTGCCTGAGTGAATCAAGAAGATCCTGCCGCGCGATCTTCATGCGTTTTACCCAGTCATGATCTCCAGAAAGCACTGATTCGGCGGTTGAGAGCCATGATGCAACAGGGCTTACTATCATGACAAAATTACGCAAAAGGTCAATATCGCCAAGAAGTTTGATCGCTTTTTCATAAGCAGTTACCTCTTGCGCACTGTACCTGAAATTTTTCAACTTGCCCGGTGTGGTGTAGACCTGAAGCGATTCAAAAAAGTTTTTTGCTTTGTCAAGAACCGTAATCGGATCTGTAATGCCTTCCATCGTCATGCAATCAAAACCCCAGAAAAAGAGCCCGGCAGTCATCGTCTGACGGGCCATCACAAGGCGTTTGACTGTTGTTTCAACCGCTTGTTGAAGAGTTCGTACCGGTTCTTCATTGTTTTGTGTAACCAGTTGAGCCATCCCTGGAGTCATTCCGAGCAGTTCAAAGAGCGCCTTGAGTGCCTGGATATTCCACTCCCTTGGTTGCTCAAGGTGCTTGAAGCGGATAAGCTCATCCATACCTGTGGCGGCAAGTTGCTGAAGCTGGGTAGCATCAAACTTTTTACCGGGAATGGAGAGCACTGCATCTCCGGAATAGACCAGTGCAGCAATGATCACAACAGCCCATTCCGGTTCAAGACGGGATGCACCAGGGTTCATATACTCTATGCCGTGGTCGTCCAGAAGAAGCTCGGTGTGGTTCAGAACCTGACCATGGCCTTTGCTCTTGAAAAGCTCCAGAATAAACCTGGCATGGCGTGACTTTTGAGGATCAATCCTTTCGCCATCAAGCAGTTCCAATGCATCAAGAACGGCGGTAGCCTGTTTGGTGCGGTTCTGCCCTGCAATGGCCCGCAAGGCATCCTGTGCAGCCTGTGACCGGTTATTGGTCGTAATCAGCACCGAAAAACAGGGATAGTCGGGGGCCTGATCGGCAAAATGAGGAGCCAGGCAAAGAGCGGCAATCGTGTTGACCAGATCACGAAAGTTAATAGTCTCATGGGGTAGAATTCCTGTAAGGTCACGAATAGACTTACCCTTTGCCCACTCCATCATGGATTTTGTACGTCCCTGCCAGGTTACGTCAAAGGCGTCGCTGCTCTGTTTTTGAAGCCATTGCACCAGTTTTTTGAGGAAAAAGTTCGCTTTGGCTTCATACGTGGACTTGGCTGGCCCTGATGAAGTCGAAGCAAGATCAAGCGATGCGGCATAACTCTTGAGTGCCGTCATAAACTCTTCATCTCTTCCCTTGAGCCTGATGAAAACCTCGTCGTTCTGCTTGTCGTCCCTGAAACGCGGCGGATCGTTTGGTTGGATAAAGTAGATATAGAAATCCCGTGGCGGAACCGCTGTCGAGCGTTCATTTGGTGCACCAAAAAAAAGGTAACCGGTTCGAGCGGCCTTGCGCTCCTGCCAGGTAAGGTCATGCTGCCAGATTTTGTAACCTGAAACCCAGGTTGCATCCTGGCACTCCATAACCCTCTTCAGCGCTTCATAGTAATAGCGATCAAGCTGACTGTTATCCAGACTTTCAGCCCTTTTGTCAATCAAGGCATCGAAGTCGTCGGTTTTTTTCAGGTCAAGATAGAACTGGCGATTGACGGCATTGAACGAGATGAACTGTCCGCTGACCGTTTTGATAATCTCTTTTAAAACAGTTTCCACATGGGTTTGCAGATCCTTGTCAGGCTCATCGCTGCCCATGTCGGCAATCAATGGTTCATAAAGAAAAAGCCGATCACGAAGTTCTTCAGCGGATGCACCGATTGGAGCATAGATATCGCCCGTGGTGAGTCGATGCAACGAAAGAGCGTAAATAAGCCGCAATGCCATCGGTTTGTATTGTTTGCGGGTAATCGCATTTTCAATACGTGATTCGAGTACCTCACTGCATTCAATGACCGCTCTGATTTCCGGGAGCGTGCGGAATGAGGCATTCTGTCGCAGCGTGCCCCAGTAGCTGTCGAAGGCAATGACTCCGGGTTCATAGGGTGGCACCTCTTTGTCGAGAAGAGCTTTTATACTGAATGAGAGGGTTTTAAGCACTTCACGCTTTTCCACGACCGTAACCCGCTCAAAAGTATCTATGTAATCGGGGTGCACAGGAAAAAAACGCACGAACTCATCCATGCGTTCGTTAAGCCCGCTATAGAAACGGGCAAAAGGGAGCAGGTATTCGCGGATGCGGGCCTGCTGCTCAACACTCTTCTTGAGCAGGCGCTCTGCTACCACAAACTTGACATCATTTCGAGCAATGAGCACCTGCTCAAAACGGTCTTTTACCCTGCGGATACTGTCGGCAACAAAGGCGAAACGGTGACTTTCAAAAATGGCTTCCTGAACACCAGCCAAAAAGCGAAAACGCAGATCTTTACATACTTCGCCAATCTCGCGAAGAAAATTGAGGTCCAGAATAAGTTCATGATCCTTACGGCTGCGCAGGTAGTCCAGCAATTCATCGACCACAAGAAGCAACCCCTGCTCTGGATAAACCTGGGCAAACTTCTCCATCATGTCTTCAAATGAGCGCTTATGGCTGCTAATCGTATCTGCTTCGGGAAAAACATACTCAACCCCAAATGTATCGAGATGCTCTTCCAGTTCGGAAACAAGGATATCCCGCAGTGACATGGTGGTGGCACCAATTTCGGTGCGGATCACCTTGAAGCGACCAGCGATCTGAGTAGCGCTATCACGAACAACTGGGTGGCTTAGCCCTGGGAGCAATGATGCGTCTGCGGCAATACTTGAAATCACCGACATCAGGTGCGATTTACCGGTACCGTAGTTACCCACGACCAGAAACCCTTTGTTATCGACAGGATGATCGAATTGCAACTGGGGAAAAACAAGATGCGTAAGGCGGTCAGCCATTTCGTCGGAAATGACATAGGTTTTGACAAGTTGCCCGGCGGCACCGGTTTTGTTTGCATCGCGCAACTGAACAACTGACTCGATGGGGTCAAACTGTATAAGCTCTCCGTATTTCATACTACCTCATTTTTCTATGCACCGTTCAAGAGTTGCCGTTCCATCCATACTAACCAAAAGCAACTCTTTAGCGTCATACTGCCGGTATTCGGGATGGCCGGTTTCGGCATAGGTGAGTCTGCCCTGTTCAATTTTTCCATTCCAGGCTACGATAACTGAGCGATTTCTCGACATGAGCTGTAACAGTTTCAATGGGTCTTGTTTCAATCGTTGGTCGAAAAGGATTTCGATGTTGTCAAGCACCACCGTCACCTGTTTTTTATCCAGGATCTTGTCAAGAAGTTCCGGCAAATGGGGCATTCGTTGCTTTTCCGACAACCCAAGCAACTCCGCCGATAGCAACAAATTGATATTGATGACTTCGCTCCCGATTTCTCCGGAAAATTCACGAAGAACCGTTGTCTTGCCGGAACCGGTCTCTCCCACGAGCAACACGAGGCGATGATAGAGCCCTTCTGCAGCATAGAGTGATTGTTTTATCTTCTCTTGAATCGCTTCAGCCATAGTCGGGCTTTATTTTTTTCAAATAACTGCAAATATACCATTCTCTTGTGCATTCATAACCGATTTTGCCTGATTATGGCAAAATTAGCCTCGCCCCTGTCAGGGGAATACGAATGAATTGGTCAAGAAAACAAAGAGCTCTGTTTTACATATTCCCCCTCCCTGATTATCTTCACCCATTCATTCACTGAAAAGAACTGTTCACGAAGTAACTGCCGACCTATGACCATGAAGGGAGAAGCAAGGGCTATTGTTTTGCAGAAGGCCAACAAGCTTAAACTGCAAAATGCAGCATATCAGGCAACTGAACCCGGCGATGTTCTGGTAAAAACCATTGCGAGTACCATAACGCCGGGATTTGACCGGCTGTTGTTGACCAACAAGGCGGTATCGAAAAGGGTGTTCAAATATCCCATCATGCCGGGCAGTGAGGCTATCGGTCAGGTTCTCGAAACCGGCCCGGGAGTGCGTGACCTGCATCCCGGTGATTTTGTCTATGCCTTCAGGGGTGACCGGTGGGCGGGAATCGAATCCTACGCTGGCTGCCATGCCGAAATTATCCCGACATCGCGCCAGAACCTTTTTGCCCTTGGCCGTCCTCCTGTTCACCGTGATCTGCTCACCGGATTGCTTGCCTACGCAATCAGCGCTGTTGAAAAAGTACAGCTCAACGCCTCTTCGCGAATTCTGCTGCTCGGCCTTGGTTCGGTCGGTCTTATGGTTGCAGAGTACCTGCACGCTCTCGGCTACAAGCACATTGATGCCGTCGAAACCTTCAGCATCAGGGGGCAACTCTCCCATGCCGAGCATATTGCCCTTGCCATCGACGATTTCACACCGGAGTTCGACAACTGCTATGATGTTGTTATTGAAACAACCGGAAGAATCCTGCTGATAGAGAAGGCTGTGCGCCTGATGAAGCCGCAAGCGAGGGTTCTGCTGATGGGCAATTATGAGGTTATGGCCTACGATTATCGCCTGATACAGCACAAGGAGCCCGCAATCATAAGCTCTGGTATTACCGCTCTCTCCCACCTTGAGTCGGCTTCCGCCCTGCTTGAGAGTAGAGGGCTTGAGAGTGAAAAGTTTTTTACCAGTGTCTTCCCTGTCGAGCAATTCGAACTGGCATACCGCAGGGCTCTTGACAGCAAAGATTCCATCAAGACCGTGTTGAGCTGGCTCTAACTCCTGAAAAATGTCGTACCATGACTGTTGCCGTCCGTTTGAGCGCTCTGTCAAAAAAGTTTGGAAGCTTTTCTGCGAACAGCAATATCTCTCTTTCAGTGGAGAAGGGCACCATTCATGCTCTTGTCGGGGAGAATGGTGCCGGAAAAAGCACCCTGACAAAAATCATCTATGGCATGTTCCGCCCGACCTCTGGCGAGATCTTCATTGATGGCAAGGCTGTCTGCTTCTCATCTCCGCGCGACGCCATTCATTCGGGCATCGGCATGGTTCATCAGCATTTCATGCTCATACCAGAATTGACGGTAACCGAAAACATCATCCTCGGCAATGAGCCGTGCCAGATTTTTCAGCGCATTCCCCTAAAAAAAAGCAAGGCTCTTATCCTCAACGATGCCACAGCCTACGGCCTGGCGCTTGACCCCGACGCACTGGTTGGCAGCCTGAGCATCGGAGAGCAGCAGCGGGTTGAAATCCTCAAGCTTCTCTTCCGTCGTGCGGCCATCATGATTTTTGATGAGCCGACCGCAGTGCTCACACCTCTCGAAACGGAGCGGTTTTTTGCGACGCTCCGCTCGCTTCGCGACAAGGGAAAGAGCATTATTCTCATTACCCACAAGCTTGATGAGGTACTTGCCGTGGCCGACATGGTGAGCGTGATGCGAAAGGGCGAAATTGTCGGGACCATACCGGCTGCTTCGACAACAAAAGGAGAGCTTGCACAGATGATGGTGGGGCGCAGCCTCCTCTTGAGAGTCACCAATCCGCCAGCCTCCCCCGGCGAAACCGTTCTCGACATCAACAAGCTCTGTTTTCGCACAAAAAAAGGCGTTGACCGGCTCCACGACCTCTCTTTCACCATCAGGGCAGGAGAGATCTACGGCATTGCCGGAGTTGAAGGGAACGGACAAAGCGAACTGCTGCAGGTTCTCTGGGGACTTGCGCCCGAGGGAGCAAGCATCGGTGGCGAAGCACTGCTCAGGGGGTGCTCACTCATCGGAAAAAAACCTGCCGAAATAGCTCGCATGGGTGTTTCCCATATCCCTGAAGACCGCCTGCGCCATGCTGTTATTGCAAACTACACGGTCTCTGAAAATTTTCTCTTCGGACGACACCGGGAGCGCTCTTTTCACCAGGGAACAGGCTTCAATAGCAGCGCTGTCAACGGCTATACAGAAGAGATGATCGCCGACTATGCAGTCAGTTGCAACTCTCCAAATCGCCAGCCACTCAGGGCGCTCTCGGGAGGCAACCAGCAGAAGGTCGTGCTTGCCCGTGAACTCAGCCGCCCCGCCATCTCCCTGCTTCTCCTTGCCCAGCCTACCCGCGGCGTTGATATCGGCGCAATCGAGACGATCCATCAAAAGATTATCGAAGCACGCACAAACGGCGTAGCCATCCTTCTTGTCTCCTCTGAACTTGAAGAGATTATTGCGCTTTCAACACGTATCGGCTGCCTCTACAAGGGCTCAATCCGCCATACATTCAGTCAGGAGGAGGTTGAGCTCAAAAGAGATTCGGCAGAGGCGTTCCAGAAAGAGATCGGTCTTCACATCACCTGAACAGCATCGCGCCATGAATCGAAAGAGCATAAAATTGCTTATCCCCCTTCTCTCAATACTCTCTGCCCTTGTTGTCAGCACGCTGATCATTGCTCTGGCGGGGCGCGACCCGCTCATGATTTTCGGAAAAATGTTCCATGCGACCTTTGGCTCTGCCTATGGATCCGGTCAGGTACTCTTCAGAATGACCACGCTCATTTTTGTCGCTCTGGCCGTAGCCCTTCCTTTTCAGGTCAGGCTCTTCAATATCGGCGCTGAAGGGCAACTGCTGATGGGTGCCTTTGTTGCAGCAATGACCGGGACCATGCTTCCTCCCTGGGTTCCCTCAACAGCCGCCATCTCACTCTGCATCATGACGGCGATGGCAGCCGGAGCCTCATGGGCGCTTCTGGCCGGAGTGCTGAGGGTACGCTTCGGCGTCAATGAAGTCATTGGCACCATCATGCTGAATTTCATTGCCCAGGGTATTACCGGATATCTTCTGACCTGGCACTTTGCACTCCCCTCAACGGTGCATACCGCCCCAATCACTGATGCCGCCATCATACCCTCATTCTCTGCCCTCACCGGGTGGTTTGCCAACTCACCGGCGAATCTGAGCACTCTTCTTGCGATTGGTATGACACTGCTTTTCCGGATACTCCTTTTTTCCTCAAGGTTCGGCTATGAGATGAGGGCTGTCGGGCTGCAACCTGATGCCGCACGGTACGCAGGCATCAATGCCGGGATGCACGCTCTGACGGCAATGGGAATCGGCGGCGCTGCTGCGGGTCTTGGTGCGGCAAACATCGTTCTCGGTTACCGGCACTTCTATGAAGCAGGAATGACGGGAGGTGTTGGATTTGCAGGCATCGCCGTAGCACTCCTTGCCGGTGCCCGCCCGCTCTGGATACTTCTTTCGGCTCTTTTTTTCGGGGTGCTTGAATATGGCGGACTGACGGTCAACGCCTTGATTCCAAAGGATATTTTCATGATCATCGAAGCATTGACCATCATCCTTGTCATTGCGTTCAACGCTCTTGGACGGCGGTTTGGTTAAAGAAAGAGAAGAATATTTTTTATCTTTATTTTTCATCGGTTCTTTCAAGAAGCGAAGCTTGAGGCAGTTTGTCTTGGGCGATTAAACAAAAGAGGGAGACAATGGAAAAGAGAAACCGGGAAATGGAAGAAGAGGGCAAGCCTGACAAGGCTGAACGAAGAGCAAAGAGGCGAGAGGAGCAGGTTAAACTTGCGGCATACTACCGGTGGCTGGAGAAGGGAAAAAAAGAGGGATCGGATGCCGACGACTGGTTTGAAGCAGAGGACTCCCTTACCGACTGAATCGGCTATTACCATTTTTCAACGCAGGAAAGCCATTCTTTCGCCTGGAGTGGCTTTTTTTATGATTATCAACACAAACCTATGGCAAAAGGCATCAAAACTCTCTGGGGCTCACTCACCATTTTCTTTGCCGGCCTTTGGCTGGTTGTTCGCATCATTTTTGAATATTTCGGCATTATCAGCGACGGCAACGACCGGACAACGGGTATCAAGGATCTTCGCGAAGAGTACAAAAAAGCCAATTACAAGTGACAAGAGCTACTTGTCCGCGATGACAACACTCAATTCAATCGGCTGATCGGGCGCAACAAGGGTACCTGCGCCGGGCCTTTGACTAATAACCGTATTGGGCACCAGAAAGGTCGAATATTGGGTCGTAATCTTGCCTGCCGGAAGGGCTGCATCGGCAATAACCTTCTGTGCCTGCACAAGGGACATGCCAAGGAGATTGGGAACAACAACTGTTTTCGCTCCTTCAACTGCCGACTGGTACCTGCCGATAACCAGTGAAAAGGCCGTACCGGACTGCACGACGGTATTGGCCGGAATCGACTGGCTCATGACCCTTCCGTCCATCTCAGGGTTGGTGACGGGAGTACTCTGTACCTCCTGAATCACCATCTCCATGCGGTATGCCATCTGACGGGCATCAAATTCTGCCCGTCCCAGAAAATCAGGCATGGGGAGGGCGGGCTTTTGCTGCTTGTTGACCACAAGGTAAACCTTTCTGCCTGGCTTGACCTCCGTTCCGGCTTCAGGCATCTGTGAGAGAACAACATTGGAATCAATCCGGCTGAAGTAGGTGACCTGATAGCTTTTTATCGCCTCAAACCCGGCCTGCCGCAACCGCTCCGAAGCATCATCATACTTCATGTTCAGCACATCAGGCACAACCATCGCACTCCCCTGTGAGATATAGATGGGCATAATCACCCTGTCAAAAATCACAACAAACCCGAAGAGCAAAAGAACGATAAAAGCGGCTTTTTTCATGTCGCAGGAAACCTCTTGTAATTTATTCGATTACCATTTTTTTATGCAAAAAGCCTTCAACGGAGGCAGAGAGAGAGCATCAATACTCTCGTTTCATAACAAAATCCACCAGGAGCAACAACGATTTTTTTGCTGCGCTGTCCGGAAACGTGCTGATTGAGGCTACCGCTTTTGCAGCAAACCCCTCTGCAACTTCAGAGGCGTAGGCAAGCCCTCCACTGGCTGTAACAAACGCGACGACATCGCCGCTTTTCACCGCCCTTTTGCGGGAACTCTTCAAAATGGAGCGGATCGCCCTCTGTTCAGTCGGCGACGCATGACGAAGCGCGAAAATAAGAGGCAGCGTTATTTTCTTGTCCTTGATATCGATACCCATCTGCTTGCCGGTTTTTTTTGAATCCCCCGTATAATCAAGCAGATCATCACGGATCTGGAAAGCAAGCCCGAGATACTCACCATAACTTTTCAGTGCTGCAATTTTTCCCTCATCGGTGGTCGCGCTCATAGCTCCCATTGCACAAGCTGAAGAGATCAGTGATGCGGTTTTATCGGCAATGACGCTCAGATAGTCATCTTCAGAAATATCAAGGCTGCGGGTTTTCTGTATCTGGAGAATTTCTCCCTCGCTCATGCGACGCACCGCTTCAGAAACCATGTGGAGAAAGCCATAATCCTTGTATTCAAGGGAGTACAACAGCCCCTTGGAAAGAAGATAATCGCCAATAAGCACTGAAATTTTGTTCTTCCACAAGGCATTGATCGAGGCAATCCCCCGTCTCATTTCAGCACCATCCACAACATCATCATGAATCAGTGTTGCCGAATGGAGCAACTCGACCATGATGGCTGCCCGATAGCTCGATTCACCCACCCCTCCACACACCTGGGCGGCAAGCAAAACCATTGCCGGGCGAATCTGTTTTCCCTGCTGGCGGAGCACATAACGGGTAACCTTGTCGACCAGCGTATTCTGGGCATGAAGCACCACTTTATACCTCTGCTGAAAAATCGCAATCTCATCGGCTACCGATGCAACAACATCCTTGATATTCACCAATTCCCCGGAAAATTACGTGACAAGCTCACCTTACGGTAGAAAGCTCCTGAAAAAGAGTGAAAAGTAAACATTTCAGAGAGCAAAAAAAATCATCTTGGCTACATGGATCTTTGTTGCTATGTTTTAAAGCTACTATAATCCCGATAAATCGACAGTGAAAACCATCTTCGGGGAAATTTCTCTTATTTTCAGCCTCAAACGAAGAAATGAACAACAATAACGAACCGACACCCTCACCGCAGATATCGGAAGAAAACCAGTACGGCGAGATTGCAACCATTGCGGAAAAAAGAGAGCATTCGGCAACAGAGAACGAACCGGAAGGCACTCTGAACTTTATGGAGCATCTTGAGGAGGTACGGTCGCGACTGATCAAAACCACCATCGCACTGCTTGTTGTTACCGCCCTGTGTGCCACCTACGCCGATTTTTTGGTCAACGAAATTCTGATAGGACCGCTCAAGAGAAGCAGCGAGGGATTGGTGCTTCAAAACCTTGTTCCCTACGGTCAGGTCTCGCTCTACTTTCAGGTCGTCTTTTTTGCTGGATTCATTATCTCCTTTCCCTTTATGGCCTGGCAGATCTGGCAGTTTGTTGCTCCGGGCCTGCATGAACATGAACGAAAGGCAAGTCGTTTTTCCATTCTCTTTATCTCTCTCTGCTTCTTTGCTGGTATCGCTTTCGGATATTTTGTCTTTCTGCCGATCTCACTGCAATTCTTTGCGGGCTTCGGCACAAGCCTGATTAAAAACAATATCTCCGTCCAGGACTATGTCAGTTTTTTTATCGGCACCCTTCTGACGGCAGGCCTGGTCTTCGAACTCCCCTTCATCTCCTACATCCTTTCAAAAACAGGACTGCTGACACCGGCCTTTATGAAGTTTTACCGTAAACATGCCATTGTTTTCCTGCTGATTGTTGCTGCGGTAGTTACACCCTCAACCGATCTGGTCACCCAGCTCATCATCGGCCTGCCGATGATTCTTCTTTATGAACTCAGTATTCTGATTTCAGCCCATGTCAACCGGAACAATGCCGCACTGCGATAATGAGAAGAGGAACGACAGGTTGCCATCTCCGGAATCACCCTTGCCGGAAAGAGATGCTGCATCCATATTCACTGGTGAGGGCAGCGTGATTGTGCTGCCTTGAGGAGTATGGTGTAGAGCGCCTCGATCTCCTTTTTCAGCTCCTCCGGCGTTCCTCTGTTGAACAGTACATAATCAGCTTTGGCCATCAACTTGTCCTGGGGCCACTGCGCGGCAATGCGCTGCATAATCTCTTCACGCCTGCCCATCCCTTTCTGTACCGCCCTCGCAATCCGCTCTTCAACATCAGCCGCCACAACAACCACAGCGTCAAGCCCCTCATTTCCACCCGATTCAAAAAGAATTGCGGCCTCTTTCACCAGAATTTTTTTTCCCTGCTGTCGGGCATTGAGTATCGCTTTACGAAATTCTTCGGACACTCCGGGATGGATAAGACGGTTGAGCGCATCAAGTTTTTTGGCTGATGAAAAAACAATCGTGGCTATTTTTTTTCGATCGAGCACCAGATCACCTGAAGCATCAAGAGAATAAACCGAAGGCCCAAAAAGCGCCCGAATTCCCTCAATCACGTCAGGATCACGAAGCTGCAACTCCTTGGCCACCCGGTCAGATTCAAAAAGAGCGCAACCCATCTCTGCAAGAAAATGGCACACCATTGATTTTCCACTGCCAAGCCCGCCCGTTATGCCCACAAGAAAAGGATTGCAACACATCATTGCCCCGCACCCGTTTTTTTAAAAATATTTGCCCGTACCTGTACAAGAATCGAACGCCAGAGTTCGGGATTTTTTCTATACACCGTTATTTTGCGATTTAGACTCTCACGATCAAGGGCATGACGAGCAAGAAGCTCGTTGATAGTGGCGGAATCAAGCCGGGAAAGCCGGGCACCTTCATCTCCAGCCACCACTCCCGATTCCAGAAGATAATCACTATAAAATCCGGCAAAATGAACATCATCACGGTCAAGAGGCGACAAACTCTTTTCGCCACACCCTGAAAGCGCGCCAACAAACACAAAACATAAAACAAAGTTCCTGAAGGTATTGCAGCATTGCATTCCCCGCCACCTGTTGAACAGTTTGACAAACTTTTCGGACATAAAAGTCGATTTTGAAGATCAAGAGAAACTAAATCACTGAAATATAAGTTTTAACTTTTAAGACAACACTATTTGAAGCATCCTGTTAAACTTTAAATGATATTGCTTTATGGCTTATAAGCAACCCGCACTTCCTTATGCCGAAGATGCCCTTGAACCATTCGTTTCCGCAAAAACACTCAGCTTTCATTACGGCAAACATCATGTTGCCTACATCACAAACTTCAACAACCTTGTCGCCGGGAGCCCTCTGGAGAGTCTGAGTCTTGAAGAGGTTATCACCCAAACAGCCGCAGACCCACAGAAAGTCGGGATCTTCAATAACGGTGCGCAGGCCTGGAACCACTCCTTCTACTGGAATTGCCTTACACCCAACGGCGGTGGCGAACCCTCAGGAGAGCTTGGAGCAAAGATCGCCGAGGATTTCGGCAGTTTCGAGAAGTTCAAGGATGAACTCAAAAATGCTGCCGCCACTCAATTCGGCAGCGGATGGGCATGGCTCGTCCTTGATGGAGAGAAGCTGAAGGTGGTAAAAACCGGCAATGCACAAACCCCCTCAACCAGCGGCCAAAAACCGATTTTGACCATTGATGTCTGGGAACATGCCTACTATCTCGACTATCAGAACCGACGCCCCGACTATGTCGCAACTGTGATCGACAACCTGCTCAACTGGGAGTTTGCCGCAGAGAATTTCCGCGCCGCACAGTAAAAAAAACTCATCCACCAAACCGGAGATCGGGCTTGCAACGCCGCTCTCCGGTACGGGATGGCCCACCCCCGGCATCACGGCCCGTCACATCCAGGGCAGAATTTCAGCATCATCAAGGTTAACCACCGTTACTTTTTTCGGCATCAAAAATTTCAGTGACCGATTCTCCTTGTTGAAGACCCGTTCATCATAGGCTATCACCAACTGATGTTCACCCGCACTATCAGCACTGCTGTTATAGAGTACCATCTCAATCTCTTTCGGCAGAAGCGTGCGATGTCCACCAATGGTTATCGCTTCAAAATTCCTGAAATGAATCTCGGTCAGCGTCTTTCCCTGCCGATTTTTCAGAAGAAGAGCCGCAAGTGTCCTGTTGGAGAGATCAATGAGCACCTCCTTGCTTCCTGAAGATGTTCCAAGCGTAAAAAGCAACATGCCGGAACCTTTTTTTACCGATCTGATGGCGCTCACCGGCTCTGTAATTTTCACAAGCCCCAAAAGCGACTCCGACAGCAGAGTGTATCCTGAATTCACACCAAGAATTTTTTCAACATTTATCTCGCTGTTACTGCCCATAAATAGCCGGTTATTGAGCATATCGTGCACATAAAGCGAATCGCGGTTAAAAAATATATCCGCGACCGGCCACCCGAGCAGACCTGCACTGACAATCATTCTTGCCTCACCTCCCCGATTGATCAGGATATTGCAAAAAACCCGGTTCTGCCGTTTCGGGGTTTTTATCCAGACGTCAGCGTATCCATCCAGCGACTCAATATCGGGTGATGCATCGGCAACTTCCCGATACAAATCAGCATATTCCGCTACCAGCGCTGTCTGCTCAGCAGGCAGTTCCTGCTTGCCAACCGTTCTGAAATCGGCACATCCGCCCAGCAAAACCAGCATAAACAGTGCCACCAGTACCACTCTTTTTGCGTTCATCTCTCCATTCGTTTAATTAGTGGCCGCACCATCTGCCGCACCTGCATTTATTTCCTTTGAGATTCACCGCTTTTGCTGCACATTGCAACAGTACCGCAAAGCATCGGGTTGGACAATTCACGGCTGAAAATGCCGTTCACCTACAAGCGGAACCGACGCATTTTACACGCTACGCTTATGTTAAGGTAAAATGCAGAGCTATCAAAACAACAACACATTTTTCAAGCTATGCAATCACTCTACCTCAAACCAAAAGAACACCACAGGATACAAAAAGGCCACCTCTGGGTGTTCAGCAATGAACTCGCGAGCCTTCCCCGGGATATCGCCTCCGGTGAAGCGGTAAAACTTTTTACCCACGACAAAAAATTCCTCGGAACCGGCTTCTACAATCCCCACTCTCTTATCTCGGTTAGACTGATCAGCCGTAAAGATGAAGATCCTGACAGGGATTTTTTCCTTAAAAAATTCCGTGAGGCACTCACTCTTCGTGAAAAAATTTACACAAGTGATGAAACCAACGCGTATCGTCTTGTGCATGGTGAATCGGACGGACTGCCGGGGCTCATTGTAGACCGCTTCAACAAGGCTGTTGTTTTGCAAGCCTTTTCGGCAGGCATGGATGTACACCTGCCGATTATCTGCGATGCCCTGCAGGAGCTGCTGAATCCTGCCGTCATTATTGTGCGCAACGAATCTCCCCTGCGCGAACTCGAAGGGCTGACACTCTACAAGGATGTTGTCAGGGGCGATCGCGCTGAAACGAAACAGACGATTTTCGATGCCGACATCACCTATGAGGTCGATCTTTTTGAGGGACAAAAAACCGGCTTTTTCCTTGACCAGCGCGAAAACCGCAGGGTTGTCAGAAAGTTTTCCGCAGATGCAGAGGTGCTTGATGTCTTTACCAACGATGGCGGTTTTGCTCTCAATGCCCTTTACGGGGGGGCCCGTTCTGCCATTCTGGTCGACGCATCCAAAGAGGCTCTGCAGCGGGCGGATCGCAACGCGCAACTGAACAAATTTTCAGAATACAATCTCGTTGCTGCCGATGCCTTCGATACCCTCGACCAGATGGTTGAGTCAAAAGAGTCGTTTGACCTTGTTGTCCTTGATCCGCCAAGTTTCACCAAAAGCCGAAAAAACCTGCCCGGTGCCCTCAAGGCCTATAAACGGCTCAACAAACTCGGACTGCAACTCATCAAAAACGGAGGATTTCTGGCCACCGCCTCATGCAGCCACCACGTTTCAGAAGAGGACTTCCTGCAAAGCGTCCATCAGGCGGCACTTTCTGCTGGCTGCCAGCTCAGACTGATCCACAAAAACTCTCAACCCTTCGACCATCCGGTCCTGCTTGCCATGCCCGAAACAGGCTACCTCAAATTTGCCTGTTTTTATGTGACACGCTGAACCAAAACGGGTCATGCGTCACCCCTCTTTCTTCTCCACGCCATAGCGCAGCCCCGGGGCTGCGCTGATGGAGTTGCCATCCTGTTCAACTCACTTTGGAAGTTCCTGAATGGCACCCCGTATATACTCTGCCGCTTCATCAAGCATTTTCAACGCCTGGCGAATCTCATAATCGTCATCAGCATCATCTTTTGCTCTTTCCATGCGTTTTTTGGCATCCTGAATTGCGTTTACAGCAAGCCGCAGTTTTGAATCAATGGCCATGACACTCTCCCCCTGTTAAAAATGGTATTGCAAAATCCAAATCGTACTTCAATGTAGCAACGATTCAGGAGAAGTAATAATCCGCTCCCTGACGATAGCCATCAAGAACCTTCTGTGTGCTCCTTTCCAAAAAGTCCCCTGCGCAGAAACCATTTCAAGAGTTCAATGATGGGCACAACCGTCGCAGCCGAACCAATCGCAATTGCCCAGTCCTCAGATGAGAGACAAAATGTCCCGAACGGTGTACGAAAAA
>CAINOO010000290.1 GCA_903851535.1 uncultured Chlorobiaceae bacterium
ATCGCTCCTTCACGCTCTCTGTCGTTGTTGTTTCATTCGCTCAAACATCAACCGCGACTGTTCACGAGTTTCGCCAAGGGTATCACCAAAAAAGTGTTCAGGCCACTGCTGGATTCGGCCAAATTCATCGAGCTGCAAATGGAGCAATTGAGCATCAGCCCCATTTCGCTCAACAAAATACAGACGACAATCATCAGGGAGAAATGCTTGCCTTGCAACAAGCGTCTGCAATCGTCGAAAAAGATGTTCCGAATGCGTCTCAACTAAAAACTGTATCTGCCTCTGCTTGCTCACCTCAGCAAAAAGCTCGGCAAGCACCGACTGTGCTGACGGGTGCAAATGAATTTCAGGCTCTTCAAGAATCACCGTTGAGCCTTCCGGGGCAAATAAAGCGAGCGTAACCACAGGCAAGACTTGCGAAACGCCAATACCAACATCTCGCAAATTGGAGGTAACCCCGTCCCTAAGAATAACAATTTCATACCGGCTGGAGCGCCCTAACTGCCTCACCTGGATCTCTTCAGCTACGCCCATACGCTTCAACCAAACCGATACTTCCTTGATAACAGTGCTCTTGTTCTCAAGGGCGCTGGCAAGAAGGACGTCAATAGCCTTACTGCCATCACTGCCGATATCCCCTGGCCTGGAACCATTCCAGACATAATCACGCTCTGGTTTTCGACGAAGCGGTCCAAGGTAGGCAATGCGCTCAAGCTCGCGCCTGATCGACAAGCTGATATCTTCAGCAATTTTTCCATCTTGTGATAAAAGGTGCACAGCTTCTACCGGAAGTGAAATAGAGCGTTCAGGAGCGTAGGATTTACTTTTCCCCATTGGTTGGAGCTCTTCTCCTGCAAAGAGAGAGTAAGCTCCCCGGTCACGACGCACAAGGCGGAACGTTGCATCATCGCCAGTGAGACGTAACTCCTGGACAACTGCGGCTTTTGATGACGTCATGCTATAACTCGCGAAAAAGCTCCCGGAATGGATACGAGTCGATAATTTGGCCGGGCTTTCTTCACCCTCTGCTTGATGAAAATCAAACCCTATAGCAAATTGACGGGGTGTAGCCCCATGAGTCAGTACCTCATCGAATTGCCCAAAACTAAAGTAGTCATTAACCTCATCACCTCCGAGATTGAGTTGAACCGTACGATCAGGCGAGGCCACGGTCTGCTTAAGAAGAAGCAATGCCTGCAATAAGGATGATTTGCCTGATGAGTTCGTACCAAGAAAAACCGTTACCGGTTTAAGCTCAACCTTGACAACACTTCGCCAGGCTTTAAAATGCTTCAAAGTCAATACATCAAACATCACAAACCCCTTTACATGATTCCGGATCAAAATCTGGAACATCAAACACAAGAGCTTACCACACCTCAACCTGACCACCAGCGATTACATAAAACCAGGTAAGCTGAGTGAGCAATGCTATCGAGTGATTGCGCCAGATGAGCAGCAACTCAAATCTTTTACTTGACGCAGTACTATAAAAAGCTGTTGTGTCCGAACGGTTCAGTCGAGCTGAAAACGTATCGGTACGGTAAACCAGACCTTGATCGGGCTGCCGTTCTGGATGCCGGGATAGTATCTCGACTCCATGACGGACTTCAGGGCGACGGCATCGAATATTTCGCAGTCAGCAGGGACGCGCTTCATCACCTTTGCCTTGATGGGCCGTCCGTCTTCACCAATAAGAACAGCGACAAAGACCTTGCCGGTAATACCGGCGGTTCTTGCCATTTCAGGATAGGCAGGTTTTTTCTGGTCGAGAAAGCCGGGCATTTTTTCGCAGGGAACAAACAATGGCACCTCATCACCCGGAGAACCGGTGCCGGTTCCTGAACCTGACTGTATTGCCTGCTTGAGCTCTTTCTGCGTGGCGATAGTCTGCTGCGCAGGCGCTTCTTCCTTACTGACCTGCTTGATTTTGCCTACATTGGGCGGCGCAGGAGTTGCCGGGGATGACGGTGTCACCGGAACCGGTTCGGGAACATCAAGCGGAGGCGGGGGCGGAAGCTGCGTCACACTGGTCACCACTTCATAGCATTCAATCATGGGCTTGTCATCTTTGCCAAACAAACCGGTCAATGAAACAAGTTTCTGCCAGTTGGCCGTAACAAGCCAGAACATGCCAAGCAGCACGATGGCTGTAATGACTCCGTGACTGAGAAAAAGATGTGCCTGACGGCGAAGCACAAGATTGCCGTACGACAACTGCCGTAAACGGTCGGTATCAAGAAACTCCTCCTCGAAAGACCATGAAAGGGCTTTGCGGCGAGCTTCATGATGTATGTTATTAAATTTTGAAGACACCTGAATGAACTCCTTTTCTGATTCCTCTCCTGATTAAATAGCCCTTTGTATTTCGACTGCGTCCTGATCCGTATAGTCATCCAGACTGAACCGGTCGATTTTCATGAGGTTCAGTTCGTCAATAATATCTACCAGATGTTTGTATTTCGCTTTTTCGCTGATCTTGACAACAATGACCAGTTTTGCATTGGCCGCCGTCTGCTGCTTGATGAGCTGGCGCAACTCCCTGCTCAGGACCATCTGGCGGCTGTCGCGGGGATCGTAGAGAGGTATTTTTCGGGGCGCTTCCTTGCCAAGTGAGCAATAAACCATAACGTTATCGGCAACCCTGAGGGTCATCACGTTCAACTCGGCAACCTTCACCTCCGCCCTTTCCGGTGGAATATTGATCTCCATCGTGTTGGATTTGGAAAAAGTTGTTGTCAGCATGAAAAAGGTCAGCAGAAGAAAGGCCACATCGACCATTGGTGTCATGTCGAGATGAAATCCGATCCTTTTTGAATGCCTTCTTCCCTTTTTGTGAGAACGGCGTCCATTTGGCGAATCAACAACACCCATCAGTGAACCTCCCTTTCAAGAACGGTAATGAGGTTAAAGGTGAGCATGTTAGCCTTTTTGTACACTTTGATGACATGGTTCACGGCGTCAAAACCTGCATTGGCATCAGCGCGTATCACTGGACGAAGTTTCTGGTCGGCAAATCGTGCCATAACAACAAACCGGTCGAGTTCATCGCGCTCAACCCTGAAATTTTCGGCAAGCTTGAATTTTGTCAGGGAATCCGCAACGGCGACAGCACTGAACCCTGCTTTTTGCAGCTTGGGTTTGACCACAGAATTAAAAATCTTTATCCTCGACTGCTGTGAGGAAACACCCATAAAAAAGGAGTTGTCGCCACCGACCGTCACCGTCAAAACATCTGACTCGGGAAGCTTTACTTCCGAATGCGATGAGGGGAGATCGATCTTTACAACCTCTGGAGGACGAAACTTGGTGGTCAGCATGAAAAAGGTCAACAGAAGAAATGCGACGTCCACCATTGGCGTCATATCAATCCGGAACCCGATCCGTTTAGCCTTTATTCTCGACATCAGTATTTATTCCGGTTTACCGGTTCCGAGAGTCTGGATAATGTAAAAGGCCGCTTCATCAATCATGTAACTGAAACGATCAACCCTGCTGGTAAAGATGTTATAAGTAACAATACCCATAATACCGCCAAGAATGCCGATTGCGGTATTAAAGAGCGCTTCAGAGATACCAAGCGAAAGTTGCACGGCATCGGGAGCACCACTGGTCGCCATGGCAGCAAAGGCACGAATCATGCCAAGCGTTGTCCCAAGAAGACCAACCATAGTGGATATGGAGGCTATGGTGGATATGGCTACAAGGTTTTTTTCGAGCAGGGGCATCTCCATGACCGTGGCCTCCTCGACAGCCTTTTCCATATCACTGATCTTTTTTTCGCGGTCAGTAACGTTATAGGAGACAAGCATTTTATAACGGTGAAGCACGGAACGCAGAACAGCCGCAAGAGAGCTTTTGTGATCGTCGCACTTGGCAATAGCCTGATCAATAGCGCCGTTGTCGATATCCTGTTTGAGGCTCCGCACAAATTCCGGAATATTTCCCTTTCCGGCAGCCTTGTTCAGGGCAATGATCCGTTCGACGATATAGGCCACCAGCATCAAAATAAGCGCCATAAGCACAGAGACAACCGGGCCGCCTTTCCATATAGCGTGGAAGATCGACTCCGGAGGAGTTGTGCCCATCCAGACATAAAAGCCCAGAGAGACTGCGTAGGTTACTGCAATGAGTATCCCCGTAAAAAAACCCTGTTTCATAGACTCTTGTTTTTTTTGACTATTCTTATAGGTAAAGGAAGCGTTATGAACCTCTCTGCAATTTGCTATACTATGATGCTGATTTGAACCCGGGGAGCCGATTTCGGGCATCAACAAAACTGAACAGCGGAATCCTGTGAAGATTTCAGGCATATCAAGCTTGAAGTTAGTAAATAAGCTGGCAATTTTTCAACAGTATATCAATCATTGAAGGAAAAAAAAGCACGTGTTCCTGCAAGAATATTTCAGACAAACAGGCGCATGATCCCTCCGGCAGTTGTTGATGAGGTACGCCAGACGGCAGACATTGTTGAGGTTATCTCTGATTACCTCAAACTTCAGCCTTCGGGACGCAACTACAAGGCGCTCTCTCCCTTTACTGTGGAGAAAACCCCCTCGTTTTTTGTTTTTCCGGACAATCAAATCTACAAGTGCTTTTCGACCGGCAAGGCAGGCAACATTTTCTCCTTTGTCATGGAGATGGAAAAGCTCTCCTTTCCTGAAGCGGTTGAATTGGTTGCCCGGCGCTCAGGCTTCGACCTCACCCGCTTTACCGAAAAAAAAAATGAGCCCAAATCGGCACACGAAGAGAGCTTGACCGAAACCCTTCGCTGGGCAGCAAAGTTTTTTCATGGAAAACTGGCAAGCAGTGAGGGAAAAACCGGTTATGCCTACCTCGAAACAGAGCGGGGGCTGACGGAAAAAACAATCAAGAGCTTCGGTCTCGGTTATGCACCCGACGCATGGGATCGTCTTTTCACTGCTGCGAAACAGGCTGGCATACCTCAGGAGCACCTGCTTGATCTCGGGCTGATAACGCCGAACAAACAAAAAAACTCATGGTATGACACCTTCCGCAACAGGGTGATCTTTCCCATTTTTTCTGTTGGTGGCCAGGTCGTCGGTTTTGGAGGGCGCACCCTTGAAAAGGATAGTCAGACGCCAAAATACCTTAATTCGCAAGAGAGCAAACTCTTTGAAAAATCAAAACTTCTCTATGGACTTCATGCTGCCAAAAACGAGATCCGGCGAAAAGAAACCGCAATACTCGTAGAAGGGTACATGGATGTTCTGGCCCTGCACCAGGCTGGCTTGACCAATGCTGTAGCCTCGTGCGGCACTTCACTGACACGCTATCAGGCAAAAATTCTGACGCGTTACACCAGTCGCGTGCTCTTCATGTATGATGCCGACCCTGCCGGTCAAAAGTCAATGATGAGCGGCATCGATATCCTGCTTGCTGAAAACCTCACTCCCTTCGTCATCATGCTTCCAAAAGGTGACGACCCCGACAGTTTTGTGCGTCGTGAAGGTGGTCAACAATTTTTGCAGTTCGCCGAAGAAAAAATGCTTTCGTTTCTCGATTTCCAGCTCCGCTTTTTCATGGAATCGGGAAATTTCGGGCAGCCAGAGATAAAATCAAAAGCAATCAGGACAATGGTACACACTATTGCCCTGATCCCCGACCGTATCCGCCAGGAGCTCTATCTGCAGGAACTGTCAAAAAAACTTGATATCACCCTCACCGCTCTCAAGGAACTTCTTGGCAGCGAAGAGGCCGGAGAGGAAAAGAAACGATCAGCCGTCGAAAACCGGCGAGATGCCTCTCCGCCACCCAAGCCTGAAGCAGAGCTCTCCGTACTCGAAAAAACCTTTTTGAAATCGCTGCTTGAAAGCACCTTGTATGGCAATACCGTTCTGGAATTTGCCGCTTCACATGAAGAGATGCTTGAATTGCCACACCAGGTGGCGCAGCAGATTTTTGCGCATCTGATCGACCGCTACCAGGCCATTGCCGACAATCCTGAAGAGAGAATAGATATTACAACGGAGATCGGTTTGTTCAGCAATCCAGCATCAAGGGATCTTGCCGCCAGTCTGCTGATTGAGCAGCCCGTCAGTAAAAAGTGGCTCGAACAATCCAATGTCCACGCCGATAACGCGAAACGGTGCCTTGCAATGTTCCTTGACGCGTTCAAAAACCTTATTCTTGAACCGCTGGTCGGCCAGAAAAACCGGCTCACCGAAAGCATTCGGCTTGAAAACGATACCGAGCGAGAAATTGAGCTATTGAGGGAGAAGATTGTGCTCGATAAAAAAATCCAGAAAACATCCCGCGACCTCAAAAAGATGATAACAACCATTCTTGAAAACAGTTGAGTGCTCCTTTTTCCCGCTTCTCCCTGCACCATCAGTGATGCAGGGAGTGTGGTCAAACAGGTCAGACGTTGTACCCCTCGATAGGGTTACGCAGGCAAAGCGCCTTGATCTCCTCGCGGACACTGCGACAAACCTCCTGGGCATCAGCCTTTTCAGCAGATGAGATAACCCGGTCGATAAGCTCGGCAATAAGGGTGCTGTCAGCTTCCTGCATCCCTCTTGTTGTCATGGCTGGAGTACCAATGCGGATACCGCTCGTCACAAAGGGCGACTTGTCGTCAAAAGGTACCATGTTCTTGTTGACGGTTATGCCTGCCGCATGCAGCATGTTCTCGGCAACCTTGCCGGTAACATTCTTGTTGCGCAAGTCAAGCAGCATGAGATGGTTTTTGGTACCACCGCTGACGATATTGTAATCAAGAGTCATAAACTTTGCCGCCATCGCTGCTGCATTTTTGATGACCTGGCCAGCATAAACGCGGAATGCGGGCTGAAGTGCCTCACCAAAGGCGACCGCCTTGCCAGCGATGATGTGCATCAGGGGGCCACCCTGAATGCCCGGCATAACCTCGGCATCCATCACCTCCGACATCATCTTCAAACGTGAGCCTGTTTTCGTCTTGATGGTGATACCCATAGGATTTTCGAAGTCGGTGCCCATCATAATCATGCCGCCCCTCGGACCACGAAGGGTCTTGTGGGTCGTGGTGGTCACAAAATGGCAGTGCGGCATGGGGTCGCCCAGAAAACCGGCCGCAATAAGACCGGCAGGATGAGCGATATCAGCCATCAAAAAGGCTCCGACCTTGTCGGCTATTGCCCTGAAAGCCTTGACATCAAAACCCTGTGAATAGGCACTTGCTCCTGCAATAATCAGTTTTGGACGAACCCGCAGGGCAAGCTCCTCAACCTTGTTCATGTCAATACAACCAGTTTCACGATCGACTCCATAGGAGTGCGCGTCGTACATCTGGCCGGAAAAATTGACCGAACTGCCGTGGGTCAGATGGCCTCCGTGCGATAAATCGAGCCCCATGATCGTGTCGCCGGGTTTCAGTACAGCAAAAAGAACCGCCATATTGGCACTTGAGCCAGAGTGAGGCTGCACGTTGACATAGTCGCAGCCAAAGAGCTTTTTGGCCCGGTCGCGAGCGAGGTTTTCAGCTACATCGACATATTCGCAACCGCCATAATAGCGTTTGCCAGGGTACCCTTCGGCATATTTATTGGTCATCACCGATCCGCACGCCTGCATGACCGCACGGCTGGTGAAGTTTTCGGATGCAATCAATTCAAGCGTTTCGGTCTGCCGAACGGTTTCGCTGGCAATTGCGTCAAAAAGCTCTTTATCCTGCACTTGAAGGATATCGGTATCCATCGTTTCTCATTCCTTTTCCTGACGGAAGTTTACGGGTTGGTTGGTGTGTTGTCAAAATGAGCGCCCTTTGCCGCGCATGAACAGCCCAGTATATGGCCCAGCTTGTCGCGCTTTGTATCGAGATAGAGTTGATTCATGGGATTTGAGGCTATTTCAAGCGGAATACGCTCAACGATTTCGAGACCATAGCCCTCAAGACCGACAACTTTTTTTGGATTATTGGTCATGAGCCTCATTTTGCGCACCCCAAGATCCTTGAGAATCTGTGCTCCAATGCCATAGTCACGCAAATCAGCCTTGAAGCCAAGCTGTTCATTGGCCTCGACGGTATCAAAGCCCTCATCCTGAAGATTATAGGCTTTCAATTTATTGATAAGGCCAATACCCCGACCCTCCTGCATGAGATAGACAAGCACGCCACGCCCCTCTTGTTCAATCATATTGAGTGCAGAGGCGAGCTGATTGCCACAATCGCAACGGAGGGAGGCAAAAGTGTCGCCAGTAGCACATTGCGAATGAACCCTGACAAGAACCGGATCGTCTGTGGTAACATCCCCTTTCACAAGAGCTACATGGTTCTGCTGGTCGGTAAACGATTCGTAGGCAATCAGCCTGAACTCCCCGTACACGGTCGGCAATCTTGATTCGACCGCCCGATGTACAAGTTTATTGCGCTGCATCTGCCAGGCAACAAGTGATTTGATGGTAATAAGCTTCAGGCCATACTTGGCCTTCAGCTTGATCAGTTCGGGAAGCCTTGCCATGCTGCCGTCATCATTGAGAATCTCGCAGAGCAATCCGACCGGGCTGCAACCTGCAAGAGTTGCCAGATCAACCGCAGCTTCCGTATGACCAACACGCCGGAGAACACCCCCATCCATCGCCCGAAGGGGAAAAATATGACCGGGACGTGAAAAATCGTCGGCTTTCGAAGCGGGATCACCAAGCATCTTGATGGTCATGAACCTGTCGTAGACTGAAATGCCTGTGGTGACACCTTCGGCAATGGCATCAACCGAGACGGTAAAGTTCGTTTCATGCTGGGAGGTGTTTCTCTGCACCATCGGATCAAGCTGCAACTCCCTGGCTCGCTGCATGGTAACGGCCACACAAAGAAGACCCCGCGCCTCTTTCGTGATAAAATTGATCATCTCATAGCTTACGCGATCGGCTGCGCCAATAAAATCGCCCTCATCCTCACGATCCTCATCATCAATGACAATGACCAGTTTTCCCTGGCGAATATCCTCAAGCGCAGCATCAATAGTATCGAAATTCTTTATATCCATACCCCTTTATTACACCTTTTTGCAAGACAGAGAAGAGACGAAGAGATGGTAATGTAAAAAAAATCCTGAACCATTTTCATGAGGCAAAAAAAGAAGCACCAGGAGCCGCAATCCTGTGCTTTGAGAAGCATAGGCATTTTTGTATAATGCAGCGGCTTTCAATATAAAAGGTGAATTTTTCCTATACAGAGTTCTTTCCTGAAGCACCTTAAACCTGATCAAAATTGCATGACCATTCAAGCTTCCGACCTGACACAGGAGGTTACTGACCTTTCCAGAAAATTCCCGAAAGAGTGGCTTTTGAGGGCCAAACAGAACGGGTTTTCCGATTTTCAGCTTGCTACCATATTTAATACTTCAGAACCCTCCATAAGAGCGCTTAGAAGAGAGTACGGTATTGAATCAGTCTTTAAAACCGTCGATACCTGTGCGGCAGAGTTCGATGCAAAAACGCCCTATCACTACTCAACATACGAAGAGGAGAACGAGTCGGTCTCTTCTGACCGGAAAAAAGTCATTATTCTCGGAGGCGGCCCCAATCGCATAGGCCAGGGAATAGAGTTTGACTATTGCTGTGTGCAGGCGGTCTTCGCCCTCAGGGAGGCTGGCTATGAAACGATCATGGTCAACTGTAATCCCGAAACGGTTTCGACCGATTATGATATAGCCGACAAACTGTACTTTGAGCCGCTCACCTTTGAAGACACCATCCGCATTATAGAGCATGAAAAGCCTCTCGGTGTTATTGTCAGCTTCGGAGGCCAGACGCCCCTGAAACTCTCGGCAAAACTGCATGAGGCTGGCGTCACCATTCTCGGCACCTCCTCAAAGGGAATTGACCTGGCAGAAGACCGCAAGAAATTCGGTGCACTGCTTGAAGAGCTCCGGATTCCCCATCCTGAATATGGAACAGCCATCAGCTTTGAAGAGGCTCGCGAGATTACCAAAAGAATCGGCTACCCTGCCCTGGTGCGACCAAGCTACGTGCTTGGCGGACGAGCCATGAAAATTGTCTACAACGACGACTCGCTCAAAGAGTATGTTGATCAGGCACTCTTTATTACTGAAAAATATCCGCTGCTTGTTGACCGTTTTCTTGAAACCGCCGTTGAGTTCGACATTGATGCCCTTGCCGACACCACCGACTGCGTCATCAGCGGCATTATGCAGCATGTTGAGGCCGCAGGCATTCACAGCGGCGACTCTACCTCGATTCTGCCCTACTACGATATCAGCCCGAAGGTCATCGCCACCATGAAGGCCTATACCCGAACGTTGGCCAAAAACCTGAAAGTTGTTGGCCTGATGAATATTCAGTACGCCGTGCAGAATGAGAGCGTCTACGTGATTGAGGTCAATCCGAGAGCCAGCCGTACCGTTCCGTTTGTCGGCAAAGCCACAGCGATACCTGTTGTAAAAATTGCCACACGCATCATGCTTGGCGAAAAGCTCAGCGACCTGCGCGTAGA
>CAINOO010000291.1 GCA_903851535.1 uncultured Chlorobiaceae bacterium
GACGGTTCGATTTGTCAACCAGTCGCTGCAACCCCTCTGCCGACTCCATTCCCTTGATCGACTGCCGACGGACACGATGAGCGAAACTCATCTTCACCGGCTCTTCACGGTAGTATTCGTGTTCAAGCACCCCGTCAAGCGCGGCAATGTTAAAGCGAACGGAGGGAGGCATGGGATTATTGAATAGCACCGTAACATCCTCCCGGTGTTTCCCGGTAAACTCCACCTGCACCATCCGGTCAAGGGAGTCGTAGGTATAGCGGCCCGCAATAAGAATCGCGACAGAGAGGGAGATCATCAGCACCGAAAGCGCAGCGTTCCATGAACGACGCTCCAGATTGCGTACAATAATGCGCAGGGAGACCGGAATTTTTTTACGCAACGACTCCCGATCGAAAATGCCCGGCCTGTAAAGCACCGGAGAGTCCGGGCGCATCGCCTCTGCCGGAGGGAGCTGCACCGCGCTGCGTACCGCACCAAGTGCTCCAAAAATGGCAGCAGCAAAACTCAAAAGAACCGAGAGGGCAACATCCTCGAAGCGGAAGTAATAGACCAGCTCGGCAAAATTGTAGAAATCGGCATAGATGTTCATCAATCCCCGGCCAAGCCATGCGCCGAGCAGCGTACCCACAACCGCCCCAAAAGCCGTGGGAATCATGGCAAAACCGAGATAGTGGAGCCCGACATCCTCATTGGAATAGCCGATAGCCTTGAGCACGGCAATCTGGTCGCGCTGGGTAGCCACAATGCGGCGAAGCACAATATTGAGCAAAAAGACCGCCACAGCAAGAAAGACAACAGGAAGAAAGGTAATCTGGATGCCCACCTGCTTGATCTCATCGACAATGAAACGATCAGAAAGATGTTCGCTCCGTCCGTAGGCACCAAGAGAACCATAGCGTTTGAAGAGGTTGTCGAGCCGCATGATGACATCTTTTTCCGATGCTCCGTGAGCCAGCGTCAGCGAAAGGTCATTGAACGCCCCGCTCATATCGAGCGCCGACTCAAGCGAGCGGCGCCCCATCCAGAAGACCCCGAAACGGCGCTTGTCGGGGAAAAAGGAGCCGGGCTGCACCTCATAGATATACTCGGGAGAGAGCCCCATGCCGACAATCAGCAGACTCCTCTTTCGACCATTGATCACCGCACTGATCCTGTCGCCTGGAACAAGGTGGTTTGCTTCAAGGAAGGGCTTGCTCGCAATCACCTCTTCAGGCTTGCCCGGCTCGATATAGCGCCCCTTTTTCAAAAAAAGATCGTTCAACACCGGCGTCCGGTAGTCGGGAATCGAGACAAGCCGGGCCGTAGCGGGTTCGTCAAGACCAGGAACATCGAGGGTAACGTCAGCCGTAATGCGCGTACTGACCGATGCTACCCCCGGAATACGGCTCACCGTTTCGCGGTAAAACTCAGGCGCACGCTTGACCTGTACAAAAACATCAGCAAAGCGATACCTGTTGTAGTAGAGCTGCCGCGAAACCTCAAGCGAATGCTTCACACTGCTCATGGAGACAAAAACCGAAATACCGCAAGCCACAACCGCTGCAACAGCAAGCATCTGCCCCTTGAGACGCATCAATTCGCGCAACAGCTTTCTCTGGAGGGCTTTCATCGCTCGCTCTACCAGACCAGTTCAGAGGGTGACATCCGGGTGAGGTTCCGCCGATCCTCGGAAAGCTCCCCGCTCCGCAGGCGCACAACCCGGTCAGCCATCCCCGCAATAGAGGCATTATGGGTAATGACGAGGGTCGTCGTTCCCAATTCGCGATTGACCTTCTCGATCACATCAAGCACCAGTTTTCCCGTCTGAAAATCGAGCGCCCCCGTAGGCTCATCACAAAGCAGCAGCTCTGGCCGCTTCGCCACCGCCCTTGCAATCGCCACCCGCTGCTGCTCCCCGCCAGAGAGTTGCGCAGGAAAATGGTTCAAACGATCTCCAAGACCAACCAGCCTGAGCGCCTCCGTCGCATCCATCGGATTATCGGCAATCTCGGTCACAAGCTGTACATTCTCAAGCGCTGAAAGACTTGATATCAGATTGTAAAACTGGAAAACAAAGCCAATCGAACGGCGACGGTAAGCGGTCAGCTCTGCCTCAGTAGCCGCAGTGATCTCGCGCCCATGAAAAAAAAGTTTCCCCGAAGAGGGCACATCCAGCCCCCCGATAATATTAAGCAAGGTCGACTTCCCGCTGCCCGAAGCCCCCAGCAGCACCGCCAGCTCCCCCGCATGAAACTCCAGCGAAATATGCTTCAGCGCATCAACCCGCACCTCCCCCATCATGTAAACTTTCGACAAATCACTGATCCTCAGCACCTCCTTCAATAGGGGGACGTTGTTGACTATTAGCACTTACTTCAATTTACCCTTCGTTGATGGGAAAACGCCTCAGATTCAAAGCGGTTATCAAGATAACTGTCCTTGCCTTTCAGTCGTGCGGCAAGTGAACTGAAAAGATAGGCTGGAATAAAAAAAGGGCCCCAGCGCTCGTACTGCCGCACATGCATCAACTCATGACTGCGCCACCATTCAAGCGCCTCTTCGTCAACCCCAAACACCACATGACCCAGTGTCAGCGCCGCAACAGCCTCGCTGAAGGGAATATGCTTAAGCAACCGAGCCGCAGACCTGCCAGTGATTTCCAGCACACCCTGTACCCATCTGACCCTGCCGCCCGAAACCAGCACAGGAAAAAGCAGGAGTAATCCGATTGCCGTGTTGGGAAAAGCCCACACATAACGAAGAGGTGTCGTAAACTTCATGATTGGAAAGCAGTTATTTATCTTTAACAGAATCCGCATACCATCGGCAGATCATTCCGGCTGGCCATAAAGCAGGTGATGCAGTCAGGTCGTGTAGTATTGTTTGAATGCATCCGAGGGCTCACGATCAGAGTAGATGTAAAGAGAGGTTCCAATGGGATCGATAATTGAAAATCCCCGGTCTCCCCAGGGATGATCTTCAAGTGGCATGGCCAGCTCCACTCCCTCTCCGATCAGCCGTGCGTATGCTGCATCAACATCGTCAACCCTGAGGTTGAGCATCACTCCCCCTGCACGGTATTCCGCCATGCCCTCTTTCGGCTGCATGAACTGAATCGAAGGGCCATCTCCGCCAATGCGCAGGTTGAGATACCAGCCGCAATCAAAAATGGCTTTTGCCGAAAAGTGTCGCTGATAAAAATCGCGGCAGGCATCGACATTGTTGGTAACGAAACAGGGCGAAAATTCTCTTGTGTCCATAGGCTCTTCTCTATTTTTTTTAATGCTTTTTATTTCAAGCTCTTACTTCGAAAGAAGTATAAAAAAATCTGATTTTGCCGCTTTTTTATCGAAAGTAATCACCTGTTCACAACCGGACAACACCGCATCGAAGGCAATCATAAGATCTGAAAGGTCGAGATTATTTTTTCGGGCATCTGAAACAAACGACCTTACAGCCGACTGTGCATCAAAAACAAGTATAGGAAGAAGCAAAAGCTCTCCAAGTGCATCAAGAATTTCTTGCCGTGAAATTTCATAAGCAGAATCGAGCACCCAGATTAGCTCAAGAACAACAGGAATAGAGACAAAAAAAACTGTTTTTTCCGCCTCAGCAGTTTTAAAAAGTCGGTAGACGCGTTCAGCCTGATCGGCGTCGTCACGAACAAGAAAGCGGACAAGAATATTGCTATCAAGGGCATTCATAGCTCTTGTTGCTGGAATTTTCGCTTCAAAGCTTCACCGATTGCCTCAATTGAGAGTGGGTTTCTTTCCGCTTTAAACAGTTTTCCGTAAAGATCGTCAACATTTTTTTTAATTGGCGTCACAATAATTCGCCCCCCTCTTTCGCAGGAAAAATCAAGCTTGTCACCTGAATGCAGTCCGAAAATTTCACGAACCTCTTTCGGTATGGTCACCTGACCTTTGTTCGTCATTGTTGCAATAGCCATCGTCACACTCCTTACTCTATGAATTAGTTCTTACTTGATGGTAAGGAATAATAACAACAAAGCAAAGAAACGTTCGGCTTCCATCAAGCAGGGTACACGCACCTCACTCAGGCAAGGTAATCTTCCCGATAATGCTGTCGAAATCCACCGTAAAGGAGGGTTCAGGCTTGTTAAAGCTGTCACGACCTTCAGGCATGGTGTGAATCCCTTTTGGCAGACTCTCATGGGCAATGATGTACTGAAGCAGATAGTTGGTAAGCCGGTAGTATCCACTCGGCTTGCCAGTGGATTCAAGCACTGGCTTTCCAACGGCCCAGCCATCAACAATTTGCTCAATTGTTGCCTGATAGAGCGTCTTTTTCCGGTTTCTTTCAAGGCTTTTTTGTTCTTCTTTTCCCATCGTCACAGCTTTGGTAATGCTTTTTTCCGGTAACGCGCACATTTCGGTATCATGATTTAATGTTCAATCTTCAGATCTTTGCAATGACAATATAAGCATACGCACTCTTTTTGCCTGCACCGATAAAATGAGTGCTGGAAAATCTGCTGCGGATCGCTCTTGCAACCCCTTCAAAATTGCTATTTTCCCCGATATAAAGTTTCAATACCAGCCCTGCGGCTTTCCCCCCGGCGGTATATGGTCAAAAAAGCAATCAGCCTATGGAAGTCAGCCCCTTCGTTATCATTCCCGTCGTGCTTGTTGTCGGCATGATAGCCGGTATCGCAATCGGCCTCTTCCTTGCCAAAAGAGCTTCGACTGGCAAGAGTGATCTCGTCATGATCGGCGCATCAACCGTGAGCGGACGGGGAGCATTTTCCCTTAAAGCGATCCATGAAGGCGACATTATCGAGCGCTGTCCAGCCCTTGAGGTAACTGACCAGGACATCGGTGGTGAACTGCTGAACTATGTCTTTTACGGCAGCACAGAAAATGCGCGTCTTGTGGTTATGGGCAACGGAATGCTCTTTAACCACTCTTCGACGCCCAACGTCGCCTACTATCGCGAGCAGGGCGAACTCGGTGTGGAACTCGTCCTTTACGCATTACGAAATATCCGAAAGGGTGAAGAGCTTTTCTACTCCTACGGGGAAGAGTGGTGGGCAACCAGGGTATGATGCCCATGTTGCCAGCGTTTGGAGGGTTTCCGCATGGTCAAGCTGAACGACATCACCCTTGCTGCCGATAGCAATGACCATGCCCTCAGGATTTTCAACTTTTATTTTGATATTTATCAAAATAGCACTAAACTCAATACAGGTTACATATATTTTATTTGATTACAGGACGTATTCAAAAAAAATATACCTGAACATGTCCGTCCGCAAGTAACATACGAATCCAAAGCTTTTCTTCTGTAGTATTTGCACCCTTTGAGGGTTCAAAATTCGTCTGATTATCGTCTGCCGCTCCACCGGAGCAGCCAAAGTTGCAGCACATTGAATCTTACTCATTTTACGGACGGTAGCCGGCCGTACTTTCATGAAAGGAGATTGCCATGAAACAGACAGAGCTAAACCTCTCCGTCCTTCAAACCAACAGCTATCTTCGGCTTGATGAATCCAGAAAATATCTGGTATCACAATCAGGCCAAACCCTTCACAAGTGGGAGGTGCTGCCGGTAAAACCCGGGAAGGTGTCACTGGTAAAAAAAATCACGTTCGGTTCCATCACCATATCCTGGACTCCGGAATGGGTTACCCTGTCAACCGGTCTTACAGGACAATGGAGTGTTGACACCACCCGTTTTGCCGGAACACCAAAGCTCAGGGTCGAAGCAAGAAAAAACAATAGCGAGATTATTCTCACACTCACCCGTTCGCGCTTCCCCGGACTGGATCTGTCGGCTGATTTTACTGCGCGTCTCTTTATCGTCAATGGGGTCACAAAAATGGAGTTGCAGTTTCCTTTCTGCGGCTTTTCTGCAGAAGTTGACCTTGCAGACTGGTTGAGCGGCAAAACACCGGCTGAGGCGCAGGTCTTCCTTGATGACACCATCTGCCGGGTAACTGAAGGAGTACATCTCAGGGCTGGCGGATCCACAAATGCACTTTTTTATCCATCCTGGCTCTTCCTTTTCGGGGGTGTTCAGCATGTTGTCGATCTGACCACATCGGGTGAAACCATCCAATCCAGGTTCCTTGCTCTCGCCCTGCTCGCTCCCGGTATGCCAAGCGCGCTTCCTCTACCGGCAAACCGCCGCTCGGCGCTCTTTATTCCCGAGCAGGACGCATTCAACATACCTCTCTGGCCTGAGCGGGTCACAGGCTGGCGTTTCCTCAGCCCTCTTCCTGCCTTCCACTCACTGGCTATCGAAGCTGATGAACGAGTTAATGGTACCGTCCGCCGTGCCGTGATTGCCGCAGGACTGCCCAGCAACGGGATCTTTTTCCAGCCCGGTGCTGATCTTTTGAACGACTACATGGTACCGTTCCTGATTCCGCTGCAGATGCCACTCTACGCAGCAGTCTACCAGGGTGATGGTACACGGCTCGGAGCTGCATTACTTGCTGTCCGGACGCAGCTCCCGCTTGCACTCCATACCGAACGATGCAGCCTCGCTCTCGGGCCTGTGCTACGCAAACCGGGCTTCATGCTGCTCGACATACCCGGCACCGGCGAACCCTGGATAGGAGCACCGCCAAATGGAAACGGCCTGCAGCCGCCGGGACTGCATTTCACCCTGATAGCAAGCGCACCGCATCTGAACGAAACCGTGGTTGATCCGATGCCTCCCCTTGCGACAAGCACCATGGTACTTTCAATCGCACCCCTCAATCGTCCCCTGGCGCTTGCCGAAGGAGAGATCAGTGTTGCCGATTCGGATCCTTATGCGCGCATTCGTCTGCCAGAGTGGACTTTGACGCAAATCGTCCGCCCGCGCGACCTGATGGTGCTGGGATTGCAATTCCTCGGCCTTCGTCCTGAGTTTCATGGTACCGAACCTGGTCATCTTCTCTGCTCTTCCAATGATGTGCCGCGAATTGTCGTCTACTTTCCACCGCAAAGCATCGGCGAGCAAGCCTTTATCGAGACCAAATACACAACAGCCGATGATGTGCCCGCAACACCGATCAACTACCGCAGCGCCGGACTTTCCCGACTGGTGTTCGATGTCAAAGATGGTATCACTGAAATCCCCTACACCGTTGAACACCTGCTCGACTGGAACGGAGAGAAGCTGAAACCACGCCTCGATGATCGCGCGCTCAGCCCCTCGGAGAGTTCAGCACCGGTTTATGCTAGGCACGGCCTGATAAAAACAAGACTTGCTCACGGCTGGTTCACGCCTGCTGAAGCGAGCGAGCGTATCAACAGCAAAAAATTTCCGCCCCCCCTCGACAGCACAGCAATCGAGGCTCCCTACCGTCTTCTTCTTTCTCCCGACCAGCATGGATACTGGGATACCGCCGTTTCGACCGTAATGGCTGCCAGCCCGCGCGTCGATTTGTGGCATGCTCGTCTCCATTCATCACTGCGCACGCCAAAACCAACCATGCCACTCGTCCGTGCCATCTGGTCGGTCGATAACACTCCAGGCATTTCGACAGATCCTTTCAAGGAAAAGGCACAATTAAGCTCATTGACCGTTGAAGACCGCAATTTCATCGTCAAGAACAGCGCCCTGAAAGCCGTTGATGCCAACCGCATGATGCTCACCTCTCTCGGTGCATGGCTGAATCTGGATGGTGACTGGGCACAATTACCTGAAGATCAGTACCCATTGGAAAAATGGCTTCACCGCTCGACACTTGGCCGCGACCAGTTTGTTCAGGTCGTCATGCGCGGCTACCTTTTTCCGTTTGGTCACAGGGCAGTGCTTATCGAAATCACCGAAAGAAAATTCGGCCAGAACCCGCCGGGCCGTGTTGGCGCATGGCTGCGTAAAAGATCGTTTATTGTCTCCAAAGAGTTTGAACGTAACTACAGCGACGATCAGACCAGTCACGGTGTCTTCCCAAGCCAGACACGCGAGATTCCGTTCAGGAGCGTGCGTCTGCTGACGAAGATCACGCCCTTGCTTGACGAAATTGAAGATAAAGACATGATCAAGGGGATTACGACATCGAGTGAACGTGAGTCGGCCTTCTGGCCGCGCGTCGGCAAAACGGACTTCCTCTTCAGCCTGAATGCTACCGACAAGAACGGAATGGTGGTTGAATTCTCCGCTCCCCTTGCCTTCGTGCGCAGCGATGTCTCCCAGGTTCAAACAGATGTCCAACTGGTCATCGACAACCAAAAAAATTCAGAGAAGCTCCTCGAGGGTCGCCGCACCTACTCTTTCGGTGGACAGAACATCGTTTTTGCTGATTCACTCGGCGCAGCAGACGAAGCACTTGAGGCAACCAGCATCACCTTCAACGGCTTCTTCAGGCACAAAAATTCCACTGAGACCTGGGCACGACCCTTCTACCCGATCATGACCACCGCTCATGTGGTTGTGCCGGCCATGCGCCAGTTCGGCAATATCAGCAGCTCAAACGCCATCAGCTTCTTTACCGGTTACCTCCAGCATGGGTTCAGCGGACCGAACAAACAGGGGGAGATTTTCGCCAAATTCAATGACGGTGTTGCGATAAGCTACGGCGGCAGCAACAATACCGACAAGGTAGGCGGTATGATTTCACCCGAAATGCGTGCAAGCGCCCTCTCTCGAGCTCACGGCATCGTCGGGGCAAAAGAGGGTGCAGGCAGCTCCATTGACGATCAGCTCGCAAAGTTTGCAGACGGCAAATTCAATCCTCAGGATTTCTTCGGTGGAGCATCAGCCAAAATTCTTGGCGGTATTGACCTCTTTTCGATACTCGAAGAGATTACCGATTTTGCCGGAGGGGGCAGCCTGCAGATACCGCAATGGGTCAACAAGATTGACGGTGGTCATCTCACGCGCACGTTCACATGGAAAACAGACCAACTCAAGGCCGACGCAGCCCCCTTTGCTTCGGGCAGTGCCCGGACACTGGAAATTACCTGCACGGTGCAGGTTGGCTCCTCAGCAGATCTGAAAACAACCATTCACGCGCAAATTGTTGATTTCACCATCACCCTGGCTGGTGTCATCGAAATCCCTTTCAACGATTTCTCGATGGACATGGAGGCAGGGCGAAAACCCGAGGTGAACGTGAATATAGGCAGCGTCAAGTTCTGCGGCGCCCTTGGTTTTATTGCTGAAATTGCAGACAAGCTGCAACTTGACCGTTTTGTTGATCCGCCAAGTATTGATGTGACTGCCGAGGGACTGGCGATCGGCTACGGGGTACAGCTTCCATCGATTCAGGTGGGCCTCTTCTCCCTGCAAAACCTTGCACTTAATGCCTCGGCCACACTCCCCTTCACCGGAGACCCTTTCAGGGCACGCTTCGCACTTTCAGAGCGCCAGAATCCCTTCACCATTTCCGTAACGATTTTCGGTGGCGGAGGCTTCTTCGCCATTGGTGTTGGACTTGACGGAGTGGAAACACTGGAGCTATCGCTTGAATTCGGTGGCAACTTGTCTCTTGATATCGGGGTGGCAAGCGGTGGTATTCACGTTATGGCTGGTATTTATATTAAAATATCGAAGAAAGTCGCAGAACTTACCGGTTATGTCCGGGCAGGGGGATCACTCAATGTGCTTGGACTGGTTCACGTGAGTGTCGAACTCTATCTCGGTCTCACCTATGATTTCAAGAACAACAAGGCTTGGGGTGAAGCCAGCCTGACGCTGGAAATCGGAATTCTTTTCTTCAGCATTGATGTGACCATTACCGTTCGGCGCGAATTTGCGGGAGATGCCGCCGATCCAACACTTGAAGATACCTTTACCCTCAACGAGTGGGAACAAGACTATATCGCAGCTTTTGCCGCATAAGGAGACAGATATCATGAAACAACTCATTACCTGGACCGCCCTGCCAAACGGCTTCGGCATTGCCGACGACGGGATTACTCCCCTTCTCAAACTGACCGTACGAGCCTCACCTCGTCTCACTCCCGACAGCGGTGGCACTCCCATTGGCAGTTTCACCGACTTTATCAACTGGACCGGCAAACCGTGGTCGTTTTCCGTGCATTTTGGCGATAATCCTGCCAGCGGCACGGTGACCGGATTACAACCCGTCAATACACTTTTGCCCGCTCTCTGGACAAAACTTTTCCAGGGCGCGCCGCCCGTTATGGTGCGCGACCGCAAAACCGGGGACTACTCCCATCCCGTTGTCCGCTCTTTTCCGGCTTCGCGTGTGCTTGAGTTCATCAAACAGCAATACACAGCCATAGCACTCGACTTCCCGACAGAGCTCCCCTCACCCCACGAAGTGTATCATGGTGGTCGTCATAACAAAGCCAATTTTTCGCTGCTCGATTTCAGCATCCCCGAAACCCGTGATCGTCTGAAAAAGCAGCTCAATTCTCTGATCGCCAATGGCGTTGTGCCCTGCAATTACCCAAGTGCGATCAGTAACGATGAGGCCGTACAGCTCGACTTCTTCCAGGCAGAATCATTCCATGCCTTCAAGGGTGGATTATATAACAACCTCCCCAAAAAGCCGGAACTTGATTTTCACAAGGTGCTGGCACTGCTTGCTGACTATCCTGAACTGCTGCGTGCCCTCGGCCTTGTTTTCGATCTCGAACTGCCCGTTCCGGCAGGTATTGGCACCATTGCCGAGCTTATAGTCCGTGTCTGGCCGGAAAACATGCTTGCCGACAATGTTGATTCAAAAATTGCCCTTGCAACCCGTTTCGACTATAACAGTGCGGCCAAAGTGTTCAGTGCAAAAGCTGCCGGTTCACTTATCACCAATGGGCATCTCGACCTCTCCGGCGATGCATTCAGTGTTGCCCAGGTTGATATTGACGGCTCCGCCATCAAGGCCATCAACTTCACGCAAACACTTGGTGACCTCGGCATTCACAAGCCGCCGGTGCTCGGCACACCAAAAACCGCCGCTCTTCCGGCCCTGCGTTCCGGCGGCATGTCGGTGCTCATGAGCGACAGGGCC
>CAINOO010000292.1 GCA_903851535.1 uncultured Chlorobiaceae bacterium
AAAAATATTCCTGCAAAAAGGCTCTATGTGCTTTTCAATCAGGATGGTCGATGGGATTGAGGGGCGCAGGAGCTGCAGCGCTTCATCAAGAATGGACTGCACACATACTGTTATGGGTTTGTTGGCCTGTGCCTTGCTGAAGGCCAGAATCTGAGAGATGATGTTCTTGGCTCGTTCTGCAGCCTGCATGATTTCCGCGAAATATTCCTGGGACGACTCTTCTTCCTGCGGTTTCATCATACCCATTTCGGCAAAGCCGAGGATGGGAGTCAGAATGTTGTTGAAGTCGTGAGCGATACCGCCTGCAAGGGTTCCTATGGTTTCCATGCGTTGAGACTTCTGAATGTGCGATTCGAGCAGCTTTTTTTCTTCTTCAATCCGCTTCTTTTCAGTGACATCATGCAAAATCAGGTAAGCAAGCCACCGATCCTGTACCTCTATTTTTTCCCCGAAAACCTCAAGATCGCAGATTGTTCCGTCAGCTTTCCGATGAGTGACGGTAAATGTCCGTTTATCGGAATTTTTCCATTCCTCGAGTCTCTTTATGGAATCCTCTGGTTTATCGATATTAATGTCTTTGACGTTCATATCGATCAACTGCTCCCTGCTCCAGCCGTAAAAATCTGCTGAGGCATTGTTCACATCGCTGATATCTCCTGTTTCCGGGTCGATGATCATCATGAGGGCGGAATGCTGCTCGAAGAATTTTCTGAACCGCTCTTCGCTCTCCTTGAGTGCCGCTTCGGCTTTTTTGTGCTGCGTAATGTCCCGTGCAGTTGTGACTGCTCCAATTATCTTTCCCTCGTTGTTGCGGATAGGTGAAAAGTTGTAGCTGCCTATCCATTGTTGGCCGGTATCCTTGCGCCGTACATGATATTCTACGTTGGTGCAGGTTTCCCCGCGCAAAGCCCGTGGAATAGCCCATTGCTCGAGCGGTGCTGGTGTACCATCCGGCAGGGAAACATCAAATAATGCAGGAAAATTCTCAAGACTGCGAAGCCGCTTCAAGCACTCTTTTTTATCGCTGAATTTCAGGAAACGTGCGTATGCCGTGTTGTATTCTGTAAGCTGGTTTTCAGCATCGAAAATGAATAGCGCGTCATTCATACTTTCCAATGCGGTGTCAAGCCTGGCCTTGCTTTCAAAAATCTGCTTTTCGGTGCTTATGCTGATTTCCTGTTCTTTTTTCTTCAATGCTTCGATATCAGTTCCTGTACTTGCCAGGAAGATTTCTCCATCGATGATCAGGGGTTTCGTTGTTATCCTGAACCATCGGTATTCAGTGCTGCCATGAGTAAGAACCCTGACATCACCGGATTCTTCAATACCTTTCTGCAGGATGTTGTCGAGCTTTTCAAAAACCAGGGCTTTGTCATCGGGATGGAGCAGGTCAAAGGTGTTGATACCCGGGAGTTGATCTTCCTCTTTTCCGATAACTACATTCCGGAAATATGAATTGCAGGAAACAATTGCTCCCCGGGAATCGAGAATGGCGAAAGCGCCGGGAAAGACCTCCATCACCTCTCGGGTAAATGCGGTGAGTTTTTTTGATTTTTTTTCAGCGAGCTTTGCTTCTGTAATATCCTCGACAAACACAAAAAGCTTGAGGATTTTACCATTTTGTTCCGGTACAGGATAGACCGTGTGCCTGAAAAAGCGACCATGACTTTCGTCTTCAAAACGCAGGGATTTTCTTGTAAGGAACGCTTCGTCTGCATGTTTTTTCCTTTCGTCCGCCACCTTTTGAGGCAACAGACTGTAAATGCTCATGCCAATGAAAGCCTCAACCTGTTTCCCGAAATACCTGGCAAAAGCATTGTTTGCATTGAGGATTTTCCCGTCGCGGTCGAAGATGAATTTCGGGTTACCGCTTTCTTCGAAATCGACCCGGTATGTGAGATCCAATAATTCTTGGGTGATTTCTGGATAATTTGACATGACGAAGAGTGGTATTTTCAGTTTTCGGAATTAAAGAAACCATTATTACCATTCATACCAAAAAGTTGCCAGAAGGTGTTTATCTGGCAACTTCCGATACGTTGCAGGGACTTGTAGCTCGGGGGAAAACAATTCGGTGAGACACTTGAGATTGCTCGTGATGTCGCTAAAATGCTGCTTGAAGCAGGTCAGGAACCAGCAAAAGAGCTTCATTATGTTCAGGAATTTTTTGATTACTTCTCACCCCTCCGTCTTGAACTCCGAAGTGGTGTGGAACTCCAGTTCAGGGTAGTCATCCCTTGCAATTTTGAGCATCCAGTCGCTTTCGGCAAAAAAGACGGGGTGATCTTCCTTGTCGTGCGCAATGGCGTTCCATTTGCGGCGCAGAAACTCTTCGAGCATCTCCTTGTTGCTGCCGGTAATCCAGAATGCCTTTTTGAAGCGCAGGGGAGTGAAGTCGCACTGGGCACCATATTCGTGTTCCAGACGGAACTTGATGACGTCGAACTGCAACTCTCCAACTGTCCCTATAATTTTGCGGGCACCATGTTGTATGAAAAGCTGGGCAACACCCTCTTCGGTGAGCTGGCGCACCCCTTTGTC
>CAINOO010000293.1 GCA_903851535.1 uncultured Chlorobiaceae bacterium
AGTTGACAAGTATAGGAAACTGAACACGCCGACAGAAGATTTAAAGGTAAAAGAGGGGCAGCGCCTTTCCGCTGCATGAACAGGTCAGGCTACCAACTTAAACTCAACCTCTTTTTGTCTACCGGTTGGGGTCCACTTCAGAGTGCTTTACGAGTAACTTCAATCTTGATGTATTATTAAGCGATCTAAAATAACCGATTAAATGAGTGCAGTACCTACGAGGTTGATCCGAACCGTTATGGGTTTATTGGACGTTCGTGACTAACTATATTTAAATCATTTAGATAGCGTGTTAATGGGAAGTCTTGTTTTTTTCTAAACTCAATGCGCAATGTGACGCTCTAAATCATGATGATCTTGTTATGCGGAATGTCATGCACTGCGTCCATTTATGTTGGAATGTTCGGATGAACAAGTAAATCAGCCGCCGTGTATTTCTCCCTTCCCTGGCTTTTGTCCTGTAAAGCCACAACCTTGCCAGCTCTTTTTTTTGCATCAACCAGCGCTTTAGCAATCGGTGCTGAAATGAACCAATATTGCGCTCTTTGATGCTCAGATCTCAGCAACAACAGCGGCAGTAGTCGCTCCACGCGGGGAAACAGACTGAAAGCGCTCTGCATGTGTAGCAAGATGGATCTGCAAGAGCAGAAAATAAATAACGGCGAAGAGCTGCTTTTTATGGAGGCAAAATAATGATCGATCGAGGTAAGTGGTGTTGACGTAATATAAGAAAAATAAGCCAGTTAGCTTAAAAAATAAGGTAAAAGGGTTCTAACTGGAGTTGATATTCTGAAGGTGTGGCGAAGGGCACCAAGCACCATGCCTGCTACTCACTGTCGTTAAACGCAGCCTCGTCGCTCTGCGCCCATTGCTAGCAAGCCCCTACCCTCTCCGTTTCGCTCCGCGCTTACAACCGGGAGGCATAAATGCAATTCAGCAAAGATCTTTCAGTATTTTCTATGCCGCCTTACAAATTATTTACTTTTTGTAGTTGATCGGCAGTATTTTTCTTATAATTAAAAGCGTATTTGTTTTTGGAAATAGAGCCTTGCAAATAAATCTAACCATTTAAAAAATCATGCTTCAACAACTCGAAAGCGCTTATCTAGCCATTTTACGTTTTGTGGTAATTTTTGTGGCAGGGATCCTCTTAGTAGCAGTTGTGATAACGGGATTTAACTCGCTTAAAACGTTTCAGTCTGAGCCAAAAAAAGAATTGTCACCTAAAGTATCAGAGCAGGATCTGATTAATGGTGTTCTCACAAAGCCATCTACTCCTCAAAATGTCACACAGGAGCGGGTTAATGAAGTTAAGCAGGAACAGACAGACCCAAATATTGAAGCATATAAGCGCGCTACCAATTCTATAACTGTGTTCATTAACAAAAGCCCTCGTCTTGCAAATAGAAAAATATTAACTCAGAACGATATAATTAATGCTCTTAAACAAAGTACATATAGTGTATGTATGGGTGATTCTAAACTCGTTTCAATGTTTGCAAATAATTTTGCTGATTCAATTGATAAAACACTAAAAGATCAGTCTGTCATCAATGAGGCAATGAAGTTCCATGATCAACAGGCAAACATCAATATTGTAGGTAGAGCATTAGGAATATTTACTCAAAATTTTAAGAAACAGATTGATGATCAAAATCTTGAACACATGAGAAAATTACAAGAATCCCAACAGAAAAAAATAGAAGGTATAGAAAGTCTTAAAATGGCAGGGATGGCATTTGGCGCATTTCTATTAATAGTTTTCCTTTCGGTTATTATAAAAATTGAACGAAATTTACGTCCTGCAGAAAAGAAATCAGAATAGAATTCATAGCAAAAAAAATCCCGCTTCGGTACGTGGCTTGCAAAGTCATAAAAATCAAGCCCCGCGCCACAAAGCGGATGATTAGCATTTTGCGCGCTATGCTGCTCTGCAATAGAAGAGCTTTGCCGTAGTGACACCGTACCTTTGTATCTGTTATCCTGATGCTTCAATAGTCGTGGCAAAGGGCCCATAGCGCCATGCTTGCCACTCACTGATGTTCGCCGCAAGCACGTTGTCATGGGTCCAAGAGTCTTTTTTTGCGTGGAAATGCTGAAAAAAATAATGCAATAAATTACTTTAGATTTTAAAGTGAAGTGAGTGCTTTTTCTGGAATAGGAAGAACAGTAAAAGATTCAATGAACTTAAAGGAACTGCTAATGAGGACCCTACGTAAAGAATTCTTTGAACTGAATACTCTGAGAAGACTCATTCTATTCGGACTAGCAACTCTTTTCCTATGTACATTAACTGGTTGTGGAGAAGAAGCTGTAAAAGTTATTGTAGTACCTGTAGCGGCAGGTGGTGCGGGATTATTTTTTTGGTTATTTATGGTATTGCTTTTTGGGGGAGCGATTGATAGTTGCGGTCGTAAAACTATTACTCCTGATCAGGTACCCGCAGCAGCACCCGCAGCACCCGCAGCACCCGCAGCATCGGAGGCTGCACCCGATGCCTCACCAGCAGCACCAGCCGCCGCAGCTACTCCAGAGGCTTTTCCGGAACGCTCATCATCAGAGGCTCCAATTGCAGATCCAGCAGATGAAACAACCCCAGTGGATGACCGACCTAACCGCAGAATGCAAATGACTCGGAATATTGAGGTTGATTATCCCAATTTTATACCGCCAGGTTCTCGTATTGAAGTCTGGGTACTGGAGAATGGTGAAGAAACTCGTCCTCTTCCTCTTATAAGTTGTAATCAGAGCTATGGGAGGCTGCAAATGAATCTGGGCGTTGAAGTTCCCCAAGATATTCAAGTTAGAATAGTGGTTCATCCGCCGGATAGGCGTGAAATGTTTCCACCACCTGACCAGATGAGACGAAGAAGATATTGGAATTAGGGTAATGATATAGATATGGCGACACTTGCCCTGTCAACCTTTACCAACCCAGTAGGGTCACTGTCTGATAAAATATCAAATGAAGTATATAATAAGTTCTTTTTTACTGTAAAAGTATTAACTTGAGCAGATGTTAGTTTGCATTTTCTGTTTTCAATGCAGTCATGTGTACCAACCTTTTTACCTTCATGCAAATGCCATTAAATCAATATAGTGGTACCTGCGTAGAAAACGGATTCCCCTTGGTGTTCTTTTCTGTTCCTCATAATTACAATTGAATGATAAATGTCCTTGAGATACGTCCATTCTTTTCTAAATCTGCATGGTTGTTATTTGTATCAAATTATTAGATAAATAATAGTTTGATAATATTATACATAAGAATTCTTTATTGACTTTTATAAGTTTTCGTTGATATTTTAATAGAAATAATAAAATGGAGGTTTATTATGGTAAGAAGGGTTTGTGCTTGTTGTGAAAATGAAAAAGAAGTTTCTTGAGAGAAAATATGGGAGGAGGGCCATTTGATTTGCTTAACTTGTTATGATGGTTGGCGCGAAAAGTGCACTGTATACAAAATTAAAATAAATAATCTTGGTTATTCTCGATCTTAAATATTTGTTTAGCAATAATAAATATTATTTCACAAAAGATAGGAGTATTACATGGTTATTGATAAAACAGAAACAATAAGATTTAATTCTTCAACCCCCGATATCGGGACCTATTTTAAAATAGGTTGGAGGTTATATCTTTCAGAAATCCCTATATTTATCGTTGCGTCATTAATATTTTGGCTTGTTCTGATCTCTTCATTTTCAATTCTAGGCGGGCCTTTAATGGCTGGTTATATGTTTATTTTCGTCAAAAAATTGAGAAATGAAAGCATTTCTCCGTTTGATATTTTTAAAGGGTTTTCTAGATTTCTTCCTCTTGTAATAGCTTTTTATCTTACGAAAATAATAATTGCTATTGGTTTATTCTTTTTAATTATTCCTGGATTAATATTTATTGCGAGATATTTCTTTGTTGAATTGTTGATACTTGATAAAAATATTGGTGTAACAGAGGCAATGAAGCTAAATAAACAAATAGTCGCCAAGCGAGGTTTATGGAATTATGTTATATTAAATATTGTATTAGTTATCATTCTTAATATTGGTGGCTTGTTTTCCTTTGGTATAGGCTACTTATGTGATCGGAAAACAAGAATAAGCCAAAAACGGAAAATAAGAATCACCCAGGGTTAGCGTAAAAAACACCCATAGCTCGTAGTTTGAAGGTGCAAACCAAATCCAGCCCTGCAGCTCTATCGGCATCAGTTGCCCTCCGCTCCAACACATCAGATACGCTCACGCCCGCCACTCCTCTGCTCAAGCTCTGCCATCTCTCAAACGCACCCAAGTCAGGAAAAAGCTTCACCCTCCGCCCTTGCAAGCTCGTCAGCTTCTCTTTGTTGAGATTCTGCTTCCCTGCTGTTGCCATCCAGATAAACTCAGGGATAAAACCACTGGCAACAAGAGCCGTCTTCTCACTCTCGACAACGGCAACCGGTTTCAGCGTGTCAAGGCAGAGTAAATGTTCACCAAAAAAGCACTGCCGCAAATGGTAAGGCTCGATCTTCATCAAACGATGCACCCAATGCACATGCGCAAACGGCTCTTTCACCCGACGACCCGTTGCAACATCATAAAGCATCACCTTCCCTCCTCTGACACGGTTTGCCCTGTCAATCTGCCAGAACACTGACGAACCCGCCCAATGCTTCGACGTCCCGATCCGGTACAATGCCGTAAGCTCAAAAGCTCTCTCTTCACCCAGCACACCACAAAGCCACCGACAAAAGTTGTTCTGCTCATACCGGGCAAGGCTCGCACGCATCACCGCAACATCAATAAACGACGGCTCAGGCGTTGGCCGCTTTTGCCGGTATGTGGGCATCGTAACCCTGCAAGGCCTCTTGCCGGTCAACCGAAAGAACTCACTCGGCCTCAAGTGATAACCGCACGAATCCTCACGGTCACACCGCCCAGCATGATCCGCCACCTGTTCACCCGTGGCGGTGTCCACGTAACGAACAAGACGCGCTTTCCCACACTGAGGACAGGTGTATTTCAACCCACCCTTTTCAAACTCAAAGCGGTATGCACGCCTCAAAACGGACTCCCCTCTTCATGAGTGCATGAAACTATATTATCCGCTGGAGTGGAAACCCTCAAACAATGTTCACTATGTTCACCACGTTCACTCTTTTTGATCGTAACCCGCTTTCCCTTACTGCTGCTCTTCGCTCCCCGCTCCGCAAGAACCAAAACGCCATACTCTTGCAGTGCAGGCATCAGGCGTTTCAACGCATTAGCCAAACCCTTCTCAGACTTCACCCATCCCTCATTATCTCCGCCTTTGTATGGAAGCAACCGCTCAAATAATTCCTTGTACGTGCCATAAAAAACAGTATCAAACGGAGACTCTTCAACCAATGAGAGAACAGCCAATGCCACCGGACTACCTTCAAGAGTCCTTTCAACAGACTCGTTTCGGTTACCATGATACACCTCTTCAAAAAAACCCGCATCATTTCCCATACTGCGGCTCATAGCCTCACCCAGGCAGCAAAAGTCAATCATTCTGGGTAGCTTCATCAACAATTCAACACTTGGCAGTGTCGCCAGTGTCTTTACAAACAGGTCAAGCAACCCACCTATAATTCCTGGCAATGCATCCTCAAATCCTGCGTTCAAGTCCGATTCCTTTTGATAACGCTCGATTCTCGGCAGCTCAAGGTGGACCGTGCGATCAAGTAAATCCTGTGCCGTTACAAGACTCGGTATTCCGTTTATCATGCAAGGACGCTTCATCTCGATGAGAAATTCATCGCTATTGGTATACAATGTCCGTACTCCAACCGCGCCACCTGTTGCCATACAACAAAAGAGATCCTGCATCTTTGGTGACAGATGGGAAGCATTTTCATAACTGATCAGCCAATTGTTATTAGCTGCCACGGCAATATCTTCAGTGTTTATAGGTAAAGGTCTCAGGTTGGCAGTTGACGGGTCAACGATCTGCCGCAGCCGCTTTTGTGTGCTGCTTTTCGCCGAACCCTGCACGCCGTTCAACTCCAAAAGAGGAAATGGCGTTTCCGGTCTCATGCTCTCAAGAAGCCACGCCAAAACAAGAAGCCGATCCCCTTCATCAACATTGCAGTACTTCCATAACTCATTAATGCAGCCACCACTGACCGGCTCAGGTATCGCGGCCTGTGTCGACGGCTTCCAAAACGTTACAGGGTACCTGTCAAGAACCCTCCACCCTGTAGCGGTAATCTCAAGAGCCCGGTTCTTTTCGTCACCCATAAACAGGTAATACGCTCCCGTCCCGGCCTCCTTTGCCGCTCGAATTGAAACCCGCCGTTGCTCGCCTTCATGCCGGCAAATACCTGAAACCGTGCTTATCGCCTGCTTGACAGCCGCATCACTGGCCGATGAAGCGCGCTGCGAGTAATAGGCATAACTCAGCCACTCAAGAAAAGCAGTGCTGCCAACCCTCAGAGTACTATTATCAGCGTTCACCGTTACATAACAAGATCGTGTCGTTGCATCATAAAACAAATCACAACGAGACTTCACCAAAGCAATGAGTTCTGCCGCCGTGTTTTTTTCACTGCCGATTGCTTCGCACTCTGGTCTGGTAGCTTCATCAATAGCAGAAAGCAACGCGCCGCTCGGCTTCTCGTTCTTAATCTTCACCCGTAAACGAACCCACTCTTCACCACTCTTCTCACGAATAAACTTCATGGCATGAATGAACTCACTGCCTGCGTAAAGTCCCGCATCATCCTTTGCCTTGGCAATCACACACTCAACAACCGAAACATAACGCTCAATTTCAGCTCGCTGCCCATCCGCATCATTCTCTGAATGGTGAACGTTATTCGAGAGTTTTTCATCCGCAGAGCAAGAAAAGTTTACCGATTCTGACGGCATATCAGCCAAAACCTCTTCACGAAGAGTACTCATGCTTTCGCCCTCCACTCCAAACAGACTATCAGCCCGCCTGAAGGCTTCTTTATTTGATTGAAATTGCAATTCATTACGCGACACCTCTTTATGTACCGATCTATCCGACTGCCGAATTCGATAGCTTTTCAATCAGCTTGCGAATATCCTCCTCACGCCATGCCACCGTTCTTTCTGAAAGTTTGACCGGCTTAGGATATAAACCCTCCGATATTCCACGATAAAACGCCGCCTTCGAAATAGGCAACAAACCCACAATCCCTTTCCTCCTATCACCGATAACCTCAGGTAGTCTATAGAGCTTTTTAATCTCTCCCATGTACGATGCCTCCCATATTGTTTCATAAAAAACATTGCCTTCGCATATAGTAAAATAAATAAGTGATAGTGCAAAATAGCGTAAGAACCGACAGCCCGTCTTTAAAGAAAAACCTCTTTCGATTTATTATTCTTTATTTCTCTCTTTTTATTTTACCCCCCAAAAACGCCTCTCATATTTATCTAAATCTCTTATTTCTTATTATTTTTTCTCATTAATTATTTTCAATTTTTTTTATTTTTTTATTTACAAGTCAAGAGCAATTATTATGAAGGAATAACAATAACAGCAACCACAATCACTTATATAAAAATACTTTAAGCGGAAATGTCCTATAAAAATCCCACAAAAACCATTAACGCCCTTGTTGTTTACCGCACGTTTCAATAAAATTATTTTTTCAACATCGAGGAACATTTCCGATAGATGAGACATAAAAAAAGCCCATGCGGAAAACACATGAGCTTAGATGATAGAATGTTATGTCTTGTTCTTTAACAGGCAAAAGTCTCTTTAACTCCCTGAAAAGTGAACATAGTGAACATGGTGAACGTCGTTTGAGAGTTTTTCATCAGGAGCAAAATATAAATTTATCGATATATCCGCTGGTTTTATCCACCGGTCAATCGGTTTTGTAAAGAGCCCTTTACATCCACCTTCAGGCTGTCAAGAAAATCACTCCACGCCTGCATCATTCTGATTCTTTCCTCCAAATGCTTGGCTCGATTATAAGCGTTTCCCAACCGATCAGGGACAACATGCCCTAATTGCGCCTCTATTGCATCAGGTGAAAAACAAAGCCTCTCATGTAACATAGTACGTGCCGTAGCCCTGAAGCCGTGCCCTGTTATCGTCTCCTGATTATAGCCCAATGTCCTCAACGCCTGATTGATCGTATTCTCGCTCATCACCCTTGATGCTGATCTGCCGGGAAACACGTATTCACTGCCGGACGTAAAGGGATAAAGCTCCCTCAGCACCATAACCGCCTGTCTTGATAAAGGAATAGTCTGCGTCTGACCTTTACGGCTTGCCTTCTCCTTCAGCGTTAATTTTGTTGCCTCAATGGGTAATTGCCAAACAGCTTTCTCAAGGTCAACATCCCGCCACATCGCATGACGCAACTCCCCTGGCCGAACAAACAGCATCGGAGCAAGCTTCAATGCGCAGATCACCACAAAAGAACCGGCATAGCCATCAATATCAAGCAAAAGCATCCCCAACTTGTCAGGCTCCAAAATAGCCGCCATATTCTTTTTGATAGGCTGTTTAAGCGCCTTGCCTAAGCCTGCTGCCGGATTATTCACCACATCAGGAATACTGCTTACGATAGCAAACGTAAATACCTGCCCGATTATAGTCTTGATACGGTGGGCACTCTCAAAGGCTTGGCGCGCCTCAACCAATCGCAGAACAGCAAGAATATCCGCTGCCGTAATCTCTGATATCAAGCGCTTGCCTAATGGAGGAAAAACATCCCTCTTCAACCGAGAGAGTATGGTCACTGCATGACCATCACTCCATTGGCTTTTTGCGGTGTTATACCACTCCATCGCCACCCTCTCAAAAGTATTGCCCTGAACCGCATGAGAGCGCTCCTCATCAGCTCGCTGCTGCCTCCTTGCTTCATTTGGATTAATCCCGTTGGCAAGCATAGTTCTTGCGTCCTGCCGCCTCTCTCTCGCATCATGCAGGCTCATTGCAGGATAAGCCCCAAATGACATCAGAACCACCTTACCTTGAAAGCTGTACTTAAATCGCCACAGTTTTGAAGCTGGCAGTGGCTTACCGTTGGTATACTTTTTCTCCGGCACATAAAGAAACAAACCATCACCATCAAAGAAAGTTTGCGGCTTATCTGTCGCCTTCAAAGTCTCAATCTTCCTAACCGTTAAAGGCATAGCTTTCTTAGGCATAGCACACCCGTTGGTATATCGTTGGTATAGTGTTGGTATATCTCACTCAAGGCAAAACCCTGAAAAGCACCAACTATACCATAAAATATACTAAAAAAGAATGGATTCAGGTATATCTCTGTGGACTGCTTGAGAAGCCAGAAACACAAAAGCCCTTGTAAAACAAGGGCTTAAGGACGTAATGGGATGTTAAAAAACCTTTCTTTTGTGGAGATGGCGGGAGTCGAACCCGCGTCCAAAACATTGCTCAATAAAGCTGCCACACTCATCTCAGGTGTTCAGTGTTTCATGAACCGGTGCTACACCTGTAAAGTTCGGTTCACTATCCCTCTTTGTATCACCCTCCTG
>CAINOO010000294.1 GCA_903851535.1 uncultured Chlorobiaceae bacterium
CCGGTATTGGCAAGGCTCAGGTTGACCACGCGTACATCGGTTCTGATGCGCTCAACCTCCTGCAGGTACCACAAGGGAAAGGTATCGTTGTCGCCATTGGTAAAGAGAATGGCATCCTTTTCACAGCTCTGCAGCAGATTCCATGCCCAGTCCCACGGCACATAGTTGCCTGAGCGGTCGTGTACCCTGTAGTTGGCCCACAGCATCCTGCCATTGATGAGAAGGAGTGCGGTCGCAACTGTCAGCGTGGCAAGAACCATCTGGTTTCTGCGACCGGCAGGTTTCAGTCTTGCCCCGAGCCACTGCCAGATACTTTCAACCCCTATCCCTATCCAAAGAGCAAAGGCAAAAAAACTGCCCACATAACTGTAATCACGCTCTCTCGGCTGAGGTTCCGTCTGGTTGAGATAGATGACAAGCGCAGCCCCGGTCAGCACAAAAAGCGCAGTGACAACCAAACCCATCTTCCACTCTCGCCTGAAATGGGTGACAGCCCCAACCATCCCCACGAGAAAGGGGAGGCCCCAAAGTACCGACCAGTCAACTCCTGCACCCTCCATATCATGCTCGCGCCCGATGAACTGCCATCCGAAATAGCGGAAGTACATCTTCTTCATCTGATAGGTGACAAAATAGTCGAGATCACTCGAATAGTGCTGATAGAAGTACTGATGCACTGGCTCAGGCGACCACCGTCTCGGCCAGAGCGGCATATCGCCGTACTGATCGCGATTGAGATAGGAAACAAAGGTTTCGGACGAGGATGGGTTATTTTCGTTGATGGGCGGCCCGGCCTGTGCCCTGACATAGATCATCCCGTATGAGGTATAGCCGATAATAATAAGAAACAGCGACATCAGGAGGGTGTTCATGAATGCCTTGCGATGCCGATGCGTATACCAGGTGGAATAGCCAAGGAGGATCAGAAAGAGCAAAAATCCCCACCATGAGCTCCGTTGCAAAAGCATTGGAAGCCCCTTGATAATGCCGATATAGATCAGGAAAAAGAGGGCAACACTTCCCCCGAAGAAGTGAGAAAAAGACTTGGGTAAATAAAAATATAGATAGGATCCATAAACAAGTGCAGTAACCAGACCCCACAATGAAAAGGTTAAATTAAAATTGATAAGCAACACGAACGCAATAATAAACGTAATGCTGATAACCGAAAAACAAGTCTTCGATTTCGTTATACTTTCAAAATATCTCGATGTGAAATAGGAAAAAAGCGGAACAACGCAACACATTAAAATAAGTTGAATTCTTAATGCATCTATAAAAATATTGTCCTTTAAAATTGACCAATTACTTAAAAAACTTGTTGCCCATAAAACAATAGCTAAACTGGCCATGGTGAGGTATAATAAAAAGTCACCAAGACGAACTTCATTCTTTTTAAAGTAGTAGACCAGCGCAACGGCAAAAACGGCCAGCAAACTAAGCAGGTGCACGCCGATCGAAAGACCTATTATGTACATGACAAGCATAAGCCACCGTTCGTGGCCAGCTTTGGGCTCCTCTTCGTACCAGCGAAGAATAAGCCAGACAACCAATGCCGTAAAAAGCGAAGAGAGCGCGTAAACCTCAGCCTCGACAGCATTAAACCAGAAACTGTCGGAAAAGGCAAGGGCAAGGGAACCGATAACGGCACCACCGTAGGCCGAAACCTTTTCAGCCGGACTCCAGAGATCCGGTTCACTCTTGCGGTACATGCCGATCAGCCTGACCGTGATGAGATAGGTCAGCATGATGGTTGCGGCACTGGCAAGGGTGCTGATCAGGTTGACTCTTGCACCGATATCATGAAAAAAAGGAATCATCGAAAAGAGACGCCCCAGAAGCAAAAACAGGGGCGATCCGGGAGGATGAGGAATGCCAAGGGTATAGGCTGTGGCAATAAACTCCCCGCAATCCCAGAACGAGAAGGTCGGGGCCATGGTGCGGAGATATAAAACTTCGGAGACAAAAAAAAGAACGGCAGCAAGCGTGCGGTTAATCGTCCGGTGTGTCATAGGAGAAACGTGCTCAAGTGTATTGGGTTACCCGAAAATAAACTCTTCGGCAATGAGATCGGCAAACAAAAAACCCTTTTGGGTCAAATAAAGAGAGCCCTCATGCTGCTCTATCCACCCCCTCTCTGAAAATCGGGCAATAATCTGCGAAAGAGTGCGCCCTAATTTATTTCCTTTTCGCAAAAAATCAACATCCAGACCGCTGTTTATTCGAAGTGTGAGAAATACCTGTTCAGTAAACCGCTCCTCAACCGAAAGCTCTTCACGAAAAGAGACG
>CAINOO010000295.1 GCA_903851535.1 uncultured Chlorobiaceae bacterium
AAACTTCTCCGTGAACTTCAGGAACCGCGCCCGGCAGGGCAGGACTGCATACCCTGGCTTGGCGAAACAGCCATGAAAGAGCGCATGCTTCGCCTCTGTTCACAGGGCAAAATCGCCATCAACCTCCGTGGCCTTGAATATCTCCAGACCCATCCCGGTGAAGACGACGAAACCTCATGGCGGCGACTTCGTCCAAAACTCTCTTATACCGGTCGTCAACTCGATGAAGTGTACCTCATGTCGCCATCGGCAGTGCCCTCCACATCCGGCTCAGCTCAGGCACAATCCGCATCATCAGGAGACGCAACTCTTTTTGGTGATGATACTCACCCACAAAACCCGCCAAACACCCTCAACGACCCGGTGGCTGGTGGCATAGGGCAACAACCATCTCCTATCTTTGGTAACGGCGCTTCATCTGGTGCAGCCAGACCGCGTATTCCATTCAGCAATCCGCCAACCTCATCGCTCAACCTTATTGGAAAGCTCGAAAGCTGGGGCATCGGTCCTGCCACACAGGTAGCCGAAGTCGCCATAAAAATCTCGGCAGCAACTGGTGCGCAGCTCAAAGAACTCCTCAAGAAACTCCCGGACGGCATGACCTTCGAGCTCCTGCTTGAAAAGGAGGACAATTGATGGTAATCAATGCTGACATCCTGCATACCCTGACCAAAGGATCGCCAGAGCAGGCATGGCAAGTTATCATGACCAACACCCTCGAAATTGCCAGCAGGTCACTTGAAGCCAATCAGTTGCCCGGTGAAATTATAAACCGAGACCGGGAAATCGGCGCATTCGACCACTTCATTGCCACCAGCGGCTGGGAGCTTTGGCAGGCCTTCAGTAAGGTCGTTGAAAAAACTTCAGATCGGCTCGTGCGTTGGTGGACAGAACCCTACCATGCCAAGGCGGTGCTGATCCTCGATGGCCTCTCGCTTCGTGAATTGCCCTGGCTTCTTCAGGGAGCAAAAGAACATGGTTTCACCCTGCATCAGGTAGCAGCGACCGCCTCTGAGCTGCCCGGCAAGACCAACGAATTTGCACGTGCGCTTGGTTTCAATTCCCGCAGCCAGTTGCAAAACAACGGTGGCGGATTCTCTCATAAACTCCAGCCAGCCAGCACCGAATGTGTCGGCATGCCTTGGAAAGACTGCCAGTCACTTATTGATAGCGCACTGAACTGGATTTTCTGGCACCAATGGCCCGACAGCAAAGTCCATGACTGCGCCGGGGCGGGTCGAGGCCTCGAAATTCTCGCTAACGATGCCAAAGAGCAACTGACCGGTAAAGAGTTCTGGGGCTTTGTTGAGCGCCTTGCAACCGGTCGAAGGCTTGTTATCACCTCCGATCACGGCTACGCTGCCACCGGCCATTTCTCCGACGCCGACGGTGACGTTGCGCAATTTCTCAAGCAAACTTTCGCCAGTGGGCGGAGTTCTGCTGGTGCAAATGACGGCGGACCATTTATTCCGCCAGTAGCAATCAGCATCAACAGCATGCACGGCCAATACCTGCTTGCTCTTGGCCGCAGAAAATGGCGAAGCCAAGGGGGTTACCCCACCCTTGCTCATGGTGGACTATCTCTGCTTGAAGTACTCTCGCCCTGGATAGAAATTTCAAAAATCTGACACAACATGATGAACAGGATTCCAAAGCGACTCAAACAAGAACCCCTCATAGAGGCAATCTGGCAGGTACAGTTCGAACCCACAGGTGATATGCAAATAGGCGATTTATTGCCCGGCATGCTCTATGCTGCCTTGAGGAACGACCATCCGCAACTGCAGCTCCATCGTCTGCCCGCAGCCGACATTCCTCATCAGGTAGCTCAAATTGACCCCAACCTTCGCCACGTGGCAAAATACCGGATGGAAGAAATCGGCTTGCCATTTCTCTTCCAGGTCGGCGACCGTACCGTAACACTCAACTGCCGCAGGCCATACGCTGGCTGGGATGCTTTCAAGGCAAAAACTGTTGCCCTTATAGATATTCTCGACCAGAGTGGTCTGATTCCTGTGCCCCAGCGCCACTCCTTACGCTATATCGACCTGCTCGAAATGGAACCTGCCCCCAACCTCTCGGCGCTACAGCTTAGCATTTGCCTCGGCAATCTCGACACGCAGGCACAACCCCTGCAGATTCGTCTTGAACTGCGCGCTGAAAACTGCATGCATATTGTGCAAATCGCAACACCCGCCGAAGCCGCTTTACCGGAAGGAATAAGGATCGGCAGTGTCATCGACATAGAAACCCTTCCTGTCCCGGAAGCAACATCATGGCAAGGCATTCGCGATCAACTCGATCAACTGCATACCTGTTCCAAACAGCTTTTCTTTGAGCAGATCCTCACAACCGAGGCCATTGAGCGCCTCGAACCGGAGTATTGAAATGCTGGCATCAACCATAGACATCAATAGCATACCCTTCACCTGGCGCTCGGCTGTTCAGCAGATCCAGCAGTTCCAGCAGAAAGCGAAAATTTGCACCGTTCCACTCTCCGGTTTTCTCGACCGTACGACCTATATGGCCGGAAACTCTACAACGATGCAGCAATACCATCCTGTACGAAACAGCATAGACGCATTAGGCTGGTCAGCAGCCGATGCACTGGAAACCTACTTCCGCTTGCGAAGCTTTGCCGAAGACTGGGACTCTCCCGACATGGAGGGCTATGATGAGCTATAAACGAGGAGAGGTCATACTTGTCCGGTTTCCCAACACCGATCTCAAGACATATAAAAAACGTCCGGCCCTGGTTGTGCAGGGAGATGGCTTGAGCACCGGCCTGCCGCAAAAGATCGTAGCCATGATCAGCTCGAACCTCAAACGAACAGGTCCGACCAGAGTAATGATCCGTAAAAACGACTCCGCAGGCCGGGCAATGGGCCTCATCTCCGATTCTGTCGTAGTAACGGATAACCTCGCAACTGTTCTTGAGCGAGAAATAGATAAGACTATAGGCTACTGTCCTAACATGTCCACGGTCGAGAGTGCACTTAAAATCACCTTGGGAGTATCGTGATGGTAACAAAAAAAGAGTGGCTTGCCCAGGAAGTTGCTAAAGCTGTTGGTGCCGGCAAGGTTGTTGCCCTTGAAACCGTTGACTTCAACGACCCGAATCGTCCTAAAACTTGCCTTGAAGTCGATTTTCCGATTTTGCCGGTGAAGCAGGTTGCCAATATCGAAGGCAATGCCGGTAAACCCATCTACCAGATGTCGAAATGGTGGGCTCGGCGTCGGTCGAGCGTCTTCCGTTCAATGCTTATTGCC
>CAINOO010000296.1 GCA_903851535.1 uncultured Chlorobiaceae bacterium
CAACGTAATCGGGAGTGAAAAAAGGAGATGACTGTAGTTTCAATCAGGCTCAACAAAACCTTTTTCGACAAGAATTTTTTCAAATTCAGCCCTGCTGAGTGGGCATTCAATCAGATCACGAAATTGCTTGTTGGTCAGCTTGCATTGTTTGGCCATGCTCGACACGAGATTATCGGAAATATCCTTGTGTCCAGTTCCATGAGACGTTCTTGTTCTGACACGACTTTTCTGATGAGCCTCGGAATAGTAGATGAAAAATGAGTGATCGCCCTCGACCCTTTTGAATCCTTTGAGTTCAAGGGATGCTTCAACATCTCGTTTTTTAACTGGCACAGGATTCCTCCTCAAAGCTATCGAGAAGTTCCTGACGCAATTGCTGTGCATCTTTGGTCAACGTCCCTGGCTCCACCTTTGCATACTCACTCCAGAGCATTGCAAGTTCTTCATAAAGCTGTGCTTCAAGATCTGGCCGGGTAACTGAATTCAAAAGAATATCGAAAGGGCCATTCGCTTCATACAACAGGGTGTCCCGGTCATAAGAAACAGAGGAAGAGAGCGCGACCTTTGGCTTAAGAACTGCTCCGTCCAGTTCGACAAAAAGAATATCAATCAGGCTCTCATCAATTTCAAGCACCTCATCGACATCTGAAATGGAATGGGGGCTTCCATCCTCATTCCAGACAATATTGCCATGAACCTGAATGAGTTCACGCGGATGAGCGAGCAGAACCAGTTCAAAATCTTCACCATAAGTGGCAGTAAGTGAGCGGTTCGATTCGAGTAGCTTCAAGCTCAGGCGACGCTCATTAAATTTCATCTCAATCAAGGTGCCGGTGACATAGCCCAAATCCGCTGGAGATATTTCGCTGCTTTGAGGCGCTAAAAGATGTTTAATTCTCTCCTGCGCCGTTCCTCCATCAAGAATTTTCTTTTGTCTGAAATCCTCAATGCTTATAACCACTCCAGAGTGTCGGACGGGTTGCATTGCATCTAATTCAGACAGAATGCTGCGACGGTAAAAAGTATCAGGGACAATTTGCGCCAGTATTTTTGCTTCGCCGGAATTAACTGCGTCAAGAGTTTGGCAAGTCTTTCGAGCAATGACCTCAACGGACTGCTCATCAAAAAGCTGATGGGAGGTATCTCCGATCTCGACAGGCTGGGCATATCCACCCTCTTCAGGCGGTCGGCACATGACAGGAAAGCGCCGCTCTATATCGCGTGTAACCCGGGCTCGTTGCTGAACCTCTCTGCCCTCTTCGGCCATAGCAAGAAGATGAACAACCCTTTGAAAGTGGGAGAGTGCTTGCACCAGCGCCGATGCAGGCAAGGTATGTGCGTTAGTCGCCGTTCCCTCAAAATGGAGCCTCAACTGACGCATATTTTCATCATTGATTGCCATCACACGAGCATAAAAATTACGGATTGATTATCTGCTGTTGCCTTTTTTTTACAGTGTTCAATCACCAACAACCTGAAGCAAACCTAATCGTTGAAGCTAACTCGTCAAATCGCATTTACCAAATTTTATGGTACATCGACAAGCTCAAACAAGAGATCACCGGAAGAACCTGACTATCTAAACAAAACCTGAACGCATGAAGAAACAAAAGGTTACGACTCAAAAGCCAAAACTCACCTATCGAGTCAATGAGCAGATTCGTGTTCCGCAAGTCCGTATGATTTTTCCGGATGGAACACAGGAGGTGATGCAAACCATTGACGCGAAGCGAATTGCGGAAGAGCGAAATCAGGATCTCATTGAAGTACAGCCAAACGCTGATCCGCCGGTGTGCAAGTTCGACAACCTCGGCAGGCTGCTCTACAAGATGGA
>CAINOO010000297.1 GCA_903851535.1 uncultured Chlorobiaceae bacterium
CAGATTAAATGCTTTGTTTGTGGGCAGAAATGTCCGCAAGTCGGTTCAAAATGGTGATGGCGATGCCATTCCGGTTTTTTTGAGCGATGTCCCTTCCCTTTTTCATAACAAGATACTGCCGCTTGATGTGGCGCTTGTGCATGTTTCGCCTCCAGATCGGCATGGCTACTGCTCTCTCGGGGTTTCGGTCGACGCGACTCTTTCAGCCGTGCATGCAGCAAAGATGGTTATTGCCCAGGTGAACTCGAACATGCCTCGTACCCATGGCGAAGGGATGCTGCATATCAGCAAAATTCATGCGATGGTTGATGTAGACGATCCCCTTCCCGAAACTCCCCGTCACCCATTGAGTGATGTCGAGATTCGTATCGGACGCCATATTGCCTCAATTGTCGAAGATGGCGCGACGTTGCAGTTGGGAATCGGTGCAATTCCTGATGCCACTCTTGCTGCACTTTCCGGCCACCGCGATCTTGGTATTCACTCGGAGATGTTTTCTGACGGAGTGATTGATCTTGTCGAAAAGGGGGTGATCAACGGTTCTAAAAAGCGCAGCCATAAGGAGATCATGGTCGCAAGTTTTCTTGTTGGCACGCGAAGGCTGTATGATTTTGTTGATGATAATCCACTGGTCGAAATGCTCCCTTCTGATTATGTCAACGATACCAGGGAAATCAGGAGAAATCCCAAGGTGACGGCAATTAACAGTGCTCTTGAAATTGATATGTCTGGTCAGGTCTGTGCTGATTCGATCGGGCAGAAATATTATTCCGGCGTTGGCGGACAGATGGATTTTATCAGGGGTGCAGCTCTCTCTGAAGGGGGCAAGCCGATTATTGCCTTGCCTTCAACGACCAAAAACGGTCTGTCGCGCATTGTGCCGCAGCTTAAACCGGGGGCTGGTGTTGTTACGACCAGGGCTCATGTGCAGTACGTCGTTACCGAGTTCGGGATTGTTAATCTGCATGGCAAAAATCTTCGCCAGAGAGCTGAGGCGCTTGCAACCATTGCGCATCCCGATTTCAGTGAGGATATCTGCCGTCAAGCCCATGAACTGTACGGCTGCTATGGACGGAGCTGTATGTAAAAATTTCGGACTTTTGAACCTGTCAGGCGCGCTCATTTTGGGTGACGCCGATCAGGCTGACCATACGTCCGGTGTTGCCGTGATCACGCCGGTGGGAAAAAAACAGATTGCTGTCACCAACTGAGCAAAAGGGTGAGCGCTCAATATTCGCCGGAGGAATTCCTGATGCAAGCAGTTGCTGATTGTTGACCTCGGCAAGATCGAGCACATATTTTTCTTCGTTATTCCGATCGGGGGTGCACTGGTAGCTTCCGGTCGGAAATTCCAGGGCGACCTCCCGGCCAACCTCATAGGCCTCACGCGAAATTCCCGTTCCGATATAGGCGAGGCACTCTTCCGGAAGAGTGTTAAAGCGTTTTTTCATGGCTTCAATGGTTTTTGTCACAATGCCTCCGGCACTCCCTTTCCAGCCGGCATGAACTGCGCCGGAAGCCTGATGACGTGGATCGTAAAGAAGTACAGGATAGCAGTCTGCGGTAAAGATGCAGAGAAACAGATTTTTTCTGTCCGTAATGAATGCGTCATAACCGTCATAATTCCCCGGTTTTTCGGCAAAGAGTATTGCCGTGCCGTGTACTTGCCGTGAGGTGACCAGGCATTCGGGATTGATAGCTGCGGAGGCACAGAGGCGCTGAATGTTTTTTTCTATTTGTTCTGGACGATCTCCGGTATTCCTGCCGAGGTTCAATGAGGAAAAAGCTCCATCACTTATTCCACCGTTTCTGGTGCTTTGCAGGGCAATCAGCCCACGGTAAGAACGGAAGCAGTCAGGCACAATATATTGTGCTGTCGGGAGTGATGAACTGGTACGGCTTGTTATTACAGGGGTTATCGAATGTTTTGCAGGGTTATCCATTTTTTGCAGGTTGCGTCGTCGATAGGTTGAAAAAGCATGTACCATCCAAAATAGATTATTTTCTCTGCAGGGTCAGCCCTTCAGAGGAAGAATTCCTGGTAAAGGGTTCATTATTTCATGAAGAGTATTATCTTGCGGGAGAGCTTGTGTTCGTTGTTTGCGCTTTTTTGGGCTCTTTTTCAGTCAGAATCTGCGCATGGAATGTAAACAAGGGTTATTGGTGATGATAAAGCCTGAAGATGAGAGGTTTTTGGATAATTTAGGGCGCTCCTCCCGTGCGCTTTCTGATTACATGGGTCTTGGTCTGCAGATTGCCCTGAGCTTTGTCTTTTTTGTTTTGCTGGGATTTTGGGCAGACAGCAATTTCGGCACCTCACCCTGGCTCTTTCTGCTTGGAGTTCTGGTTGGCATGGTTGGCATGGCCCTTCTTCTCATGAAGGTCGTGCGGGCGGCAAACAAGGGGAAATAGCATATTTCACCGGTCACTATGACGGTTAATCAAGAAAGAAGTGGTAGACATGAAGCCATTGTTTGAATTTTTTATTAAGTTATGTATCTTGTCCATCATTTTATGGGGGTCGATTTTTTGGGCTCTCGGGTCTGGAGGTGTTGATTTCTATTCGCTCTTTCTTGCATGGATAATGGTGGTGTGTAATACTGCCGCTGGTTATCTGCTTTTTGAGTATGCATTTGACAAGGATTCAGCGCTATTTACAAAGGTTGTTTTCGGTGGTCTGACAGTCAGGTTACTTCTTTTGATGGTTCTTGTTGCTGTCGTGATTATCAGAAATCTTGCCGTTGTCAATGATTTTGTCTTCTCCTTTTTTGCTTTTTACTGTATTTATGTGATCGTTGAGATTCTCGGGTATCAAAAGAAAAACAAACAGAAAAAGAATACTGCATGAAACGGTTAAGCGTTACAAAGCCCAAGGCTATCATCAAGGTTTTTGCGGTTCTTCTGCCTCTTCTCCTCTGTGGATTTGGCGTTGCAGCAGCTTCTGCGGAGCACTCTTCCGGCGTTTCCGGAAATGGAGCAGCATCTCCTGCCGTTGAGGTTGCGCATGGCGCTGCCGGGGCCGAGGCAGCTCCTGAAGAGGAAAAAGCTGGTGATGTTATCATGCATCATATCCTCGACAAGAATGTTTTGTCGTTTGAGCCCTTTGGAGAGGTTTCGCTTCCCCATCTGTCAGTACCGGCCTTTGTTCCCGTGTTGGGCGGTCTGGATATTTCCGTTACCAAGCATGTCGTGATGCTTTGGCTTGTATCGGCAGCGCTTATGATTGTCTTTTCTGTTGTTGGAGGTAAATACAAGACCATGAGTTCCCGTCAGGCTCCCAAGGGGCTGGCAAATGCCATGGAGGCGCTTGTCGAGTTCATCCGTCTTGATGTGGCCAAGTCAAATATCGGGCATGGCTATGAAAAGCATCTTCCTTACCTGCTGACGATTTTCTTTTTTATTCTCTTTTGTAACCTGCTCGGCCTCATTCCCTACGGTGCAACCGCGACCGGTAACGTCAATGTCACGCTCACCCTTTCCATCTTTACCTTCTTTGTCACCCAGGTTTCCGCTTTCAGGGCCCACGGAGTCAAAGGCTATCTTCAGCACCTTACTGCCGGAACCCACTGGTCGCTCTGGATCATCATGGTTCCCATTGAGATAATTGGCCAATTTACGAAGCCCTTTGCGCTTACGGTTCGTCTCTTTGCCAACATGACGGCAGGTCATATCATTATTCTCAGTCTGATTTTTATCAGCTTCATTCTGAAAAGTTATATTGTAGCTGTTGCGGTCTCTGTTCCCTTTGCCATTTTCATTTATCTGCTTGAGCTTTTCGTTGCGTTCCTGCAGGCCTTTGTTTTTACCATGCTCTCCGCGCTCTTTATTGGTCTTGCAACAGCGCACGAGGGGCATGATGAGCATGAGTCGGCAGTTGCTCATCATTAAAATGATTCAGGAATTGTCAACGTGACACGTTTTTTTCTTATGCTTTTTATTCGCCGGTTTCAAAACTGCTAATTATCCTTTAGCAAAAAACTTACAACAAATAAACGGAGGTAATTACAAGATGGAAGGTTTAGGTTTAGCTTATTTGGGTGCGGGTCTCGGCGCCGGTCTGGCTGTAATTGGTGCAGGTCTTGGTATTGGTAATATTGCAGCTTCAGCCGCTGAGGGTACTGCCCGTCAGCCGGAAGCTACATCGGATATCCGTACTACCATGATTATTGCCGCGGCTCTTATCGAAGGTGTTGCCCTGTTCGGTGAAGTTATCTGTGTGCTTCTTGCTCTTAAGTAAGATTGAGCAGGTTTACAGATTCGATACAGAAGATATCCCGATTGCGGACTGAAGCCATTCAGCCGCAATCGGGCTTTATTAATCGTTAACGGAAACATTGTTCATGCTTACGTCAGGAATTATACTTCTTGCCGGTAGTCTTCTGAGCCCGAACCCCGGCCTTATTTTTTGGACTGCGGTAACATTTGTGATTGTGTTACTTATCTTGAAGAAGATTGCCTGGGGTCCTATCCTTGGCGCTTTGGAAGAGCGGGAAAAGGGAATTCAGTCGTCCATTGACCGTGCGTACAAGGCAAAGGATGAGTCTGAGGCTATTCTGCGTAAAAACAGGGAATTACTCGCAAAGGCTGATGCCGAATCTGACCGGATCATCCGTGAAGGAAAGGATTATGCTGAAAAACTTCGTGCCGATTTTACCGACAAGGCGCAGGCAGAAGCGAAAAAAATGATCACTGCTGCAAAAGATGAAATTGAACAGGAAAAACGCCGTGCACTCGATGTGCTGAGGAATGAAGTTGCTGATCTTGCCGTCAAGGGTGCTGAAAAAATTATCAAAACTGCTCTTGATGCCGACATGCAAAAAAAGATCGTTGACAGCATGATTCAGGATCTTTCAACAAAACGTAACTGAAAACTGCTCACCGTCATGTCAAGTCTCATTGCAAGCCGTCGATATGCCTCTGCTCTTTTGTCAGCAGCAGAAGAGGGTAATTTTCTCGATCTCATTGTCAGGGAGTTGCAAGTGATCAAGGAGGTCCTTGAAAATTCCCGTGATCTCGTTCATGCCCTGCGGAGTCCTCTTGTCAAAGGCGACAAGAAAATTCATATACTCGAAGAGGTTTTCAGGGATTCGATCGGGGAGAAAATGTTCCTTTTTTTGAAGCTGGTTGCGAGAAAAAAACGCGCTGGGCTTTTGCCTGAAATTATTGATGAGTTTCAAATCCTTCTTGATGAAAAAAGAGGAGTGATCAATGTTGAAGTAACCAGTGCTGTAAAGCTTTCGGACGAACAGTCTGAAGAACTGATGACGAGGCTTGCTGTTTTTACCGGCAAGAAAATCAGGGCAAAGATGCTTCTCAATGATCAGTTTATTGGCGGAGTTGCGATTAAAATTGGTGATACCATTTACGATGGATCCATCAGTCATCAGCTTCAATTGCTTCGTCGGACCCTTGTCTCCTGAAACAGGCAGGTGAACAGCGCTCTTCCTTGAAGAACTCGATAGCCTGCTCGCGCAGGCTATTTTTTTTCCTGTTGAGATGCACGTTTGCTGGTAGCAGGAAAAATTTGTAGAATCGAATGGTCGGGGCTTTAGCTCAGTTGGTAGAGCGTCTCGTTCGCAATGAGAAGGTCAGGGGTTCGACTCCCCTAAGCTCCACACAATATTTCGTAGCGGGCTCTTTTTCTGGAGTTTCGTCTTGTACTGTCCTCTTTTCCATAAAAAAGAATAATGGAGTTATTCTATGTCGGTTACCAGATTTTTTTCACGTTCAGCGGTGATCCTTTTTGCGATGGGGTTACTGATGAGTTCCGGCTGTTCCTCCTCAAAACCGGCAATGACAGCAACTGAGCGCGTGAATGAAGGATATGCCAGGGCACAGAAGCTGTATGACAAGGG
>CAINOO010000298.1 GCA_903851535.1 uncultured Chlorobiaceae bacterium
GAACCCCAAAGAGAAACTTCTAACTTATAAACCGTAAGAATCGTGAGTATTTTAGCAAATAAGGATACACGAGCGGTCATCATTGGCGGTATTGCTGGAGTGAATGCTGCAAGGCGGATGGCTCAGTTCGACTTTCTGATCAACCGGCCACTGACGGTGCAGGCGTTTGTTTACCCGCCGGAGGAAGGCCAGCAGAAAGAGATTTACCGGGGAGGGGAACTGAACAATGTCACGGTTTACTCCTCGCTTGCAAAAGCCCTTGAGGAAAACCCTCAAATCAATACCGCGCTTATCTACATCGGTGCATCCCGCGCATACCAATCAGCAAAAGAGGCGCTTGATGCAAAAGGGATCAAGCTGGTTACCATGATTACCGAAGGTGTACCGGAAAAAGATGCCAAACGACTGCGCAAACACGCAATAGAGTGCGGCAAAATTTTCAACGGACCCTCCTCGATTGGTATCATGTCGGCAGGGGAGTGTCGCCTTGGTGTTATTGGTGGAGAATTCAAAAACCTTAAGCTCTGTAATCTCTACCGTGCGGGTTCATTTGGTGTCATCACCAAGTCAGGCGGACTTTCGAACGAAGCAATGTGGCTTTGTGCCCAGAATGGCAATGGAATCACTTCTGCTGTAGCCATCGGCGGAGACTCCTATCCAGGCACGGACTTCGTCACCTATCTTAATATGTTCGAAAACGACCCTGATACCAAGGCTGTCGTTATCATTGGAGAAGTAGGCGGGACACTTGAAGAAGAGGCGGCAGAATGGCTCGGTAAAGAGATACGCCGCATTAAAGTGATCGCATCAATCGGTGGAACCTGCCAGGATGTACTTCCCCAAGGAATGAAATTCGGCCATGCCGGTGCAAAAGAGGGGAAAAAAGGCCTTGGCTCAGCACGCTCGAAAATCAATGCACTGCGTGAAGCTGGAGCCGTTGTTCCCGACACATTCGGTGGACTCAGCAAGGCAATCAAGCAGGTTTACCAGGAGTTGCTCAAGAGTGGCGTCATCAAGCCGGAAGCGGAACTTGACGAGGCACTCCTTCCAGCACTTCCTCCTAGTGTTCAGGAGGTCATGAAGCAGGGCGATGTCATTGTCGAACCCCTCATTCGTACCACCATTTCTGACGACCGTGGCGAAGAGCCCCGTTATGTTGGCTATGCCGCATCAGAACTGTGCGAAAAAGGTTATGGCATCGAAGACGTTATCGGTCTTTTGTGGAACAAAAAACTTCCATCGAAAGAAGAGTCTGAAATCATCAAACGCATTATCATGATTTCAGCCGACCACGGCCCAGCCGTTTCAGGCGCATTCGGCTCCATTATTGCCGCATGTGCAGGAATTGACCTGCCACAGGCGGTCTCTGCCGGTATGACCATGATCGGGCCAAGATTCGGAGGTGCGGTTACCAATGCCGGAAAATATTTCAAGTATGGCGTCAAGGAATATCCAAATGATATCCCGGGATTTCTGAACTGGATGAAGCAGAATGTCGGTCCGGTTCCAGGCATTGGCCACAGGGTGAAGAGCGTCAAAAATCCGGATAAACGTGTAAAATATCTGGTTGAATACGTTACAAAACAGACGACGCTGCATACCCCTTGCCTCGACTATGCACTTCAGGTCGAAAAGATTACCACAGCCAAGAAAGATAACCTCATCCTGAACGTAGACGGAACCATCGGCTGCATTCTTGTCGATCTTGACTTCCCGGAATACTCACTAAACGGCTTCTTCGTTCTGGCACGCACCATCGGCATGATTGGCCACTGGATCGATCAGAACAATCAGAATTCGCGTCTTATCAGACTTTACGACTATCTGATCAATTATGCTGTCAAGGAAGAGCGCGAAGTACCGGAAAAAAAGTAGTCTAATTCTTGATTGTCAGCCATTGAGCACGGTGCCTATGGTAAATAAAAAAGGCAGGAACCACAATTCCTGCCTTTTTTTTGTCTGCCCTGCATTGACCCGAATGTTGAAATTGCCTGGAATAATACTGATAAAGTGTTTTTATGAAATAATTTATATCATAATAGATGAGAACAGAGAACCCCTCCGATATCAGCTCATTTTAAAAATAATGAACGGAATGCATTTTATGTTTGAAAACGGCCGGTAATTACGTTAAACTTCATATAGAATTCAGTCAATGGTTGGCTGATCGCTAATCAAGTAATTTGTGCTTTGGTTACTTGCAGGTATCTCTCTCTATCAATGCACATGTACACTGATATTAAAAATGAATATTTACATCGGTAATTTGGCTTATACTGTTTCTGAGGATGATCTTCGTGATGCTTTCTCCGAGTTTGGAGAAGTTGCAAACGCGAGCATCATCAACGACAAGTTTTCAGGCCGCTCCAAGGGGTTTGGATTTGTGGAAATGCCCAAGGACAGTGAAGCTCGTGAAGCTATCGAATCTATGAACGGCAAAGATTTGAACGGCCGTACCGTAACGGTGAACGAAGCGAAACCTCGCGAAGAAAGACCTCGCGAAGAAAGATCGCCAAGAAGAGATCGCTACTGAGCTTTTCGGCTATTTTTACCAAAAACCCGGACAGGACGCAAGTCTTGTTCGGGTTTCTTATTTAAACTATGGAGATTGTATGGAAAGCATCTCAAAACAACCGGATACAACACCAACAACCGAAGTGCCAAACAATTACTTCCGATTCCATTTTCCACATATTCATCTTGGCTCAGTTTTCGGTGACGACTGGTTCTCACTCAAAGCCGAAGCTTTTGCCCGTTTTTTTGGAACGCCTGTTTTTCTTGTCGGTCAGACGGTCATCGTCGCCATCTGGATAAGCCTGAATGTCACAGGTTTTGCCAGGTTTGATCTCTATCCCTTTATCCTGCTCAATTTGGCCTTCAGCCTCCAGGCCGCTTATGCCGCCCCGCTTATCCTGCTTGCACAGACACGACAAGCCGACCGCGACAAGGCACATGCCGATGCTGACGCACAACACCGTGAAGCCCTCGCCAAAGCAAGCGAACAACGCCAGACCTTTGCCGTTCAACAGTCGGAGCAACTCCTCATCCTGCTTCAGCAAAACACACAACTGACCGAACTTGTCAAAGAGCTCAGCCAGCACATTGAGGCACTCACCAGCGACATGCACAGCAAATTTGTCACTGACAGGCCGGAATGATACCTTATGAGGTCGAATAACGCTGAGATGATTGATGCTATGCAGCCATCCTGAAGCACTGGCCAGTAGCGTTGGCTAACTATCTTTCGGCAGCTATGCCACAACAGATGAAAGAGGGGAGAGCGACGTCGATCTCGCCCTTATCCTCCCGCACGGGAGTTATGTATTGGACGGGACGTTGATCTTCTTGATGTGAGGTCGCTGTCAACGGTCTTCCAAAAAGAGATCATCATGACCGGCCGTTTACTCTTCTGTGGCAATCGGTTTGCCGTC
>CAINOO010000299.1 GCA_903851535.1 uncultured Chlorobiaceae bacterium
AGGTTTATCAGCTCATCAGGGCTCTCTTTCAGCAACCGCTCCATAAAAAAGCTGACACTGTTGGGGCTGGTGAAAAAGAGTCCGTCAAAAAGGCTGAGGTCGGGAACCTTCCAGCCGGAGACCGGCCTGATCTCGATTGTCGGAAAAACAATCGAGTCCAGACCGTACTCTTCCAGTTTTTGTACAAATGATGCTGCCTGATCTTTGGGACGGGTGACAAGAACAGTTTTCATCAGCGGGTTTTGCGGATTTGTGACAAAATTGCATCTGCGCCCTGTTTCAGCAGCTCTTCGGCAAGTGCGATACCAGCTTCCTCAGCCTGTTCGGGTGAGGTCAGTCCGGTTTTGGTGATTTCGTTATGCAATCCAATTTTGCCATCAACCGAGCCGACATAAGCAAGCAGCTTTAGCGTGCCATTTTTGAATGAAGCATAAGCTCCGATAGGAATCTGGCAACCACCCTGCAGATGACGGAGCAGTGCGCGTTCAGCGCGGCAGCAATATTCCGTTGTGGAGTGATTGAGGATTCTGACAATCTCCCTTGTCTGCTCATCGTCAATACGGGTCTCAATGCCGAGAGCGCCCTGGCCGACAGCAGGAAGCATCACTTCATGCGGAAGGATTTCGGAAATACGGTCACTGAAATTGAGCCGGAAGACACCTGCGTAGGCAAGCATCATGGCGTCGAACTCTCCTTCGTCAAACTTCTGGAAACGGGTATTGAGATTGCCTCTGATATCCAGTATCTCCAAGTCAGGGCGAAGGCTCAGCAACTGCGACATGCGGCGAAGGCTGCTTGTTGCCATTTTGGCGTTTTGGGGCAGATCTTTCAGCTTGATGCCGTTTTTTGAGATAATGACATCTCTTGTATCCTCACGTTCGGTGAAGGAGGTGATAAGAAGCCCATCAGGAGTGCTTGTCGGAACATCCTTCAAACTGTGAACCGCCAGGTCAATCTCTTTTGTGAGCAGAAATTTCTCAATATCCTTGGTAAAGAGCCCCATATCCCCGATTTTCGAGAGGGGAGAGTCGATAATCTTGTCACCGGTAGTTTTTACCAGTTTGAGCGTGATATCGAGTTCAGGAAAATGCCGGGAAAGTTCCGCCTTGGTAAATTCTGCCTGCCACAAAGCGAGCGGGCTGGACCTGGTACCGATGATGAGCTGTTTTTTCAAAGCGATTACAGATTTTTGTTTAGCGTGACTGATTTGGTTCTTCGAGATCGAAAACATTGCGTACAAGATCGACTCTGCTTGGCATCGAGTCCGTCGTGTCAATTGGTGCCTTGAGCATTTTTATGGGGTGGTGCAGGATTTTTTTCAGGATGCGGTCAGTAAGGTGCTCCATTCGCTGGAGTTCCTCTTCGCTTACCTTGTAACGGTACCGTTCGAGTTCCTTTTCCTTGATCTCAATGAACTTCGACTGAAGATCCACAATGGTGGGTCTCACTTTCAGTGTATTGATCCATTGCCCGAAACCGACAAGCTCCTCTTCAATAATGGCATTGACTTTTGGAAGTTCACGGCTCCGTTTTTCAAGGTTTTTGTCGATGATGTGCTTGAGGGCATCGATATCCTTGAGGAACATGTTCTGAAGCTTGCCAATGTCGGGATCAACGTTTCTCGGCAGTCCGAGGTCAAGAATAATGACCGGTTTCAGCCTGCGTTTGATCATGCACTGGTGCATCTCTGCTTCACTGAGGACATACTCTTTGGTGCTGATTGCCGTGATAATGATATCGAATTCGTGCAGATGCTCCTTGAATGATTCATAGGGCAGCACTTTGTTGGTACCGAGCTCTTCGGCCAGAACTTCTGCTTTGGAGAGAGTCCTGTTTGTTATAACGATGTTGCGGGCATTTTTCTGAAACATGTGTTTCGCTGCCAACTCGCCGGTTTCACCTGCACCGACAAGCAACACCTTTTTCATGGAGAGGTTGGAAAAAATTTTCTGGGCGAGCTCGACAGCGGCATAGCTGACCGAAACGGCACCCTCCATGATTTTTGTCTTTGTTTTGACCCTTTTGGCTACACTGAATGCGGTGTGGCAGAGGCGGGTAATGAGAATGCCTGCGCATTGTGCTTCAGCAGCAATACGGTAGGCGTTTTTGACCTGACCAAGAATTTGGCCTTCACCAAGCACCAGCGAATCAATAGCGCTTGCGACCTCAAAAATATGGCGTGCTGTCCCGCAGTAAAAACGACTGAAAAAGTGCTCAGGGCGAACTTCCTTGCGCGCATCCTTGAAGGCGATCAAATACTCCTTGAGATACTCTCCCGTTACCTCATGCATTGCAGGTACAACATACACCTCAGTACGGTTACAGGTCGAGATGACCATGGCTTCGTGGGCAAGACCGCTGGAAATAAGGCCGGTAATGAACTCCTTGTTTTGAACTTCTGAAAGGGAGATTCTTTCTCGGATTTCAATAGGTGCTGTCTTGTGATTGACACCAACTGAAATGATGTTCATGGCAGGGTTGTTTAAGTGAACTTACGACGTTTCAATCAACTGAAAATGGTGTGTCCAGAGCAAACGAACTATTCCGAAATATATTTAAAATGCCCGTATTTTCAAAGAACTGGCTATTTAAAAGGTTAGGCCATGGAATGTTGGTGAAAAAAAGGTCATAAAGACAATCAGTATGGTGACGAAAACAAAGAGAAAAATGAACAGATAGGCCATGTGCTTGATATCCCAGCCGATTATGGGCTTGACAAAGATCCCTGTGCCATAGAGCAGCCAGATCACGACCAGTGTAACAAGTTTTGGTTCAAGGAGTTTGATTGCCTCTCCTGAAGCCCTCTGCTCAACCATTCCGGCAAAAAGGGTAATCGAAAGAAAAAGAAATCCCAAGGCCACTGCGTGCATGGTAAGTTTCTCAAGCACTTCAAGGTTTGGCAGCCGCTGAAAGAGCAACTCAAAGCGGTTCTGTTCTATCTGACGGAAAAGCAGCAGGTAGAGGATACTGTAAAGACCGGCAATTGCTATTGCACTGAAACCGAAAATGGCAGCAATCAGGTGTACCCCGATGCCAATACCGCTGAATGTTATCCCCGCATTGGAGATCCGGGCTGTCATTATCGAAGAGATAAGCTGCGCTCCGGCGGCAAAAGAGATGACAAAAAATCCGGTCTTGTCACTTTTGGTCGTAAACTCAATAAAAAGGTAGGTAATGGTCAGGGTGAGCCCAACCATGGTCATAAGGTTCACCGTCGAATAGTTGATCAGGTACCCTTCAATGGAGGTAAGTAGTCCGAGGTAGACCACATGGGTCAGGACAGTCAAGACGAGGACTGGCTGTTTATATCTTTTCGCAAATTGGGAATCCTTGAAAAAATGGGCACCATAAAGAAATGTTGTGATCAGGTAGAACAGCGAAAGAAGCTGATTGAGGACAAGCAGCGGAAGATTATTGAATAATATGTTGTTCATTGTCAGGATTAAGGGAGTGAATGGCGATGAAATCGGTTGTCATTGGTCCGATGGGTGCGTAGACGCGCACGCCAGCACCAGTCTTTGCAAAGATTGTGCCATAATTACAAAGAAAAAATGTATATTCCGCCCGATACGAAGTACAAATATACTTATTTACAAGGATAAAAAGATGAGTTTGACAAAGAATATCAGAAATATAGCCATTATCGCGCACGTTGATCATGGAAAAACAACGCTTGTTGATTCAATTTTTCAGAAAACAGGCGCTTTCAGGGAAAATCAGCAGGTAAACGTACGAGTACTTGATTCAAATCCCCAGGAAAGAGAGCGGGGGATTACCATATTTTCAAAAAATGCAGCAGCAGTCTATAAAGATCACAAGATCAATATTGTAGATACTCCAGGTCATGCCGACTTCGGTGGCGAGGTTGAGCGTATTTTGCAAATGGTTGACGGTGTTCTGCTTCTCGTGGATGCATTCGAAGGGCCGATGCCGCAGACCAAGTTTGTGCTGCGCAAGGCACTTGAACTCCACCTGAAACCTATTGTGGTTATCAACAAGATAGACAGGCCGCAGTCTGACCCTGTCAAGGTGCACGATCAGGTACTTGATCTCTTCATTGCTCTTGGAGCCGAAGAGCATCAGCTTGATTTCCCCTATATCTTTACATCCGCCAAACATGGTGTTGCCAAATACAGCATGGATGACGAAGATGGCGACATGAGCCTTCTGCTCGACATGATCATCAAAGAGATTCCAGCTCCGGTTGCCCATGATGACGGAGGCTTTCAGATGCTTGTTACTACGCTTGATTACAGCGACTATATTGGAAAGATAGCCATTGGCCGTATTCATCGTGGCAAGGTCAGCCCCGGCAGCCAGCTTGCTGTAGTCGGCCCTGACGGGGTTATGGGCAGGGGAACGGTCACAAAAGTATTTCTTTTCGACAAGCTGCAGAAGGTTGAATCCAAAGAGGCGACGTCAGGAGACATCATTGCCATTGCCGGTATTCCTGATGCCACTGTCGGTATGACCCTTGCATCCGTTGATGATCCGGTTTCGCTTGCCTCTTTTGATATCAGCAAGCCAACGCTCTCCATGCTCTTTTCAGTCAACGACTCTCCCTTTGCCGGACTTGAGGGCAAAGAGGTTACCAGTCGCAAAATTCGTGAAAGGCTGATGAAAGAGAAGATGACCAATGTGGCGCTCAACGTCGAAGAGACAGACAGTGCCGACACTTTTCGTGTTTCGGGCAGGGGAGAGCTTCACCTCTCCGTGTTGATCGAGACCATGCGGCGCGAGGGCTTCGAGCTTGCCATTGCACGGCCGGAGGTGATTATGCATCATGATGAGGATGGTAACCTGCTTGAACCGATTGAGCATGTGACGATTGATATTCCTGAAGAGTATACCGGTGTAATTATCGAAAAAATGGGCCGCAGAAAGGCCGAAATGACACACATGGGTACGCTCCGCGGCGGCATGGTCAGGGTTGAATTTGAAATTCCTACCAGAGGCTTGATCGGTTACAACCTTGAGTTTACCACCGACACCAAGGGTGAGGGCATCATGTCACATGTATTTCTCGACTACCAGCCATTCAAGGGTAAATTGCCTTCGCGTGAGACCGGTGCGCTCGTCGTTTCTGAAGCAGGTATCTGCGTCGCTTATGCCCTGAGTGCACTTGAAGATCGCGGCACCTTCTTTGTTTCCCCAAACACCAAAGTTTATGGCGGGATGATTGTCGGCGAATCGACAAGAGGTCTCGACATCACTCTCAACGTCTGTAAAACGAAAAAGCTGAGCAACATGCGCTCTTCCGGCACGGATGAATCGCTCCGCCTCACTCCTCCGAAAATCCTTTCGCTGGAACAGGCACTTGAATTTATCAATGATGATGAGCTTCTTGAAGTAACACCCCAGAGCATCCGACTCAGAAAGAAAATTCTCGACGTCAACCTTCGCGCAAAAGCCACCAAAAAGGCCAACGCGTAGTTCCTCACAGGAAAAATCGCTTTAGTTTTGTCCGGGCTGCTTCCCAGCAGTTCCCGGACGGGTGATTCTTCATGGTACGCCAGTCTCCAATTTTGTCGATAGCCCTCTTCTCCTGCCAAGGTATACATTCACTCGTTTTAGTTATGATGCCTATGTCTTGCTCCTGGCGGTCTGGTCAGCGCATAACTTCTGTTTCAGTATTCGTTTTCTCCTTGTCACGAGAGCTTTATCAAGCAGGGTAATCAGTTTATGCAAAGGGGCGAACTTTATGATTCGCCCCTTTGTATCTACCCTCAATCAAGTTGAATTGAGCCTTTGGTCTTCTCTCTTCGGTTTCTTTCCTTTGCGTTATACTCATCCATGCAATCACTGTCCTTTCCCTGTACCAGAGAACACTCCAGATATTGGACTATTTCCATGATACAAGCCCGGATTGCTTTCCCTACCGGTGTATTCTTATACTCGCCAAGATGACCGTTAAAGCCTCTATGAGATATTCCCAGGCTGATACCACTGGATTTTGATGTGGCCTCTACCGTCCGGGCATCATAGATTTCGCCTGTTTCAACATCAATCACTTTCAGGTCTACAGCCATGTACGCTTTTTCCTGCCGTCCACCCAGGCTGATACCACCAAAGGAGAGTCCACCCTCGCCACCGCTCGAATTCTGTTCAAAGGCTGAAAGCGTAGCCGCAATCAGATATTTGGCACCGGTAATGTTTCCTAACCTTGATCTTGTTCTGGGGTTAACCATTCCGGACGCACCCAGATCCTGTTCACTGATAACAGCATCGAGTTCTTTTCTTTCGAGCACACGAAAACTGTTCGTCGATGCCAGCTCTGCAATGAGCATATCCTGCAGATCCGTCCCGACACTCCCTTCCCACCATCCTGCAGAGGTGTGGTTTGTAAACCTCAGCACGCCAATTCGTGGTCTTACCGAGGCATATCCTTGAGAAGGAACAGAAATAGAACACAAAAACAGAAACAGCAGAAAAATCTTCATCCGCATGATCATCCTCCGGGGTTATTGGGGTTAAACAGGAAACCTGCAAAAAGATATACCTCTCTAAAGTATCACAGTAAAAAGAAAAACCAAAGACAAAGACAAAGTATATAAGGAAACGCAATGTCCTTAACCGTTACCATCTCCTTTCTATATGTTAACGCTATTATGGGCAAACAATTCCGTCGG
>CAINOO010000300.1 GCA_903851535.1 uncultured Chlorobiaceae bacterium
GAGTCGCTCACTGAGAGCTTCAAGAACAACTTTAGTTTTAAATTCAGGGTTGAATTTTCTGCGCTTCTGCTTCATGATGACTGCTGGATTTAAGGGTTTTAGCCAATTTAACCAGCTGTCCTATTTTTGGGGAGCATTTCACTTTCTTGTCTGGGGGATAGTATCCTTTGTAATCCATAAACCTCGATAGGCGGAGGCTACCATGTTTGCCCTTGTTGACTGCAACAACTTTTATGTTTCATGCGAGCGCACTTTCAGGCCCGAGTTGAACCTGCATCCGGTAGATGTTCTCTCGAACAACGACAATGGACAGCATATCTCACATTCAAACTACTCACACAATTCGCGTAATTTGCGGAAACCCCTCTCCTGTTTCTTTCCTCGTCACTCGCTCCTCCGCACCCGGCAATACGATCCAGGGTAGTTATACAATTTGCTAATTTGTTTGGGGAATTGTATAATCCGCTATGCTCTACCGTAAACTAACAGCAACCCTTCAGCGGTTGGCCAAAACATTTCCTGTTATTGCCATCACCGGCCCAAGGCAGTCAGGAAAAACAACGCTGGCAAAAACCGTCTTTGCCGACAAACCCTATGTGACTCTTGAAGACCCGTCAGAACGTGCATTTGCCCTGGATGACCCAAGAGGGTTCCTCGGGAGGTTTCAGGGTGGCGCCATCTTTGATGAAGCACAACGCTGGCCTGATCTTTTTTCATACCTTCAGGGTATGGTTGATGAAGATCCGACTCCCGGAAAATTCATTCTAACCGGTTCACAACAATTCGGGCTGCTCGCAGGAGTCACTCAGTCACTTGCCGGTCGTGTTGGCATGACCTCATTGCTCCCCTTATCCCTTTCAGAGCTTCCAGCCGCACAGCAATCCTCACTATCGCTTGATGCCCTTATTATGCAGGGGGGTTATCCGGCTCTTCATGTCAGGGAGATATTACCAGGCGACTGGTTTGCAAGCTATATAGCCACCTATATTGAGCGTGATATTCGACAGGTGTTAAGGGTTCAGGATTTATCGGTATTTCAGCGTTTTGTTCGGCTTTGTGCCGGGCGAAACGGGCAACTGCTCAACCTTGATGCACTGGCAGGTGAAACTGGTATTTCACATTCAACAGTTCGTTCTTGGCTCTCTGTTCTGGAATCAAGCTACATTGTTCATCTTCTCCCGCCATACTACCGTAACTTTGGAAAACGACTGGTAAAAACCCCGAAACTCTATTTTATTGATCAGGGTCTTGCCTGCTGGCTCCTTGGCATCCGTTCATCCGAACTCCTCGCTCTCCATCCGATGAGGGGGGCAATTTTTGAATCGTTCATCATCGGTGAGTTTCTCAAATCCCGCTATAACCTTGGTCTACCGCCTGATCTCTACTTCTGGCGTGACAATAACGGCCTGGAAGCTGATCTTGTTTTTAACAGGGGCACCAAACTTCAACCCGTAGAAATCAAATCCGGTCAGACAATCACCGATGACTATATTCGTGCAGGCTTAAAAGCCGGAAGATTTGCCGCTTCAGAAGCACTTCAGCCCTGGCTGATTTATGGAGGTAACTCTTCATACGAGCGGAGCGGGGTGTCGGTAATGAGCTGGCGTGACATCGCAAAATGGGCAGAGCCTTAGTAAAAAAGGGCTACCCACATCGCTTTCCACTCTTCCCTCAGCACCCAGCCTTGAAGGAAGACGGCATATGCCTCATGCCGGCCAACAATGAATTCAAGCAGATCAGGATTACCGAGGAAACAGATTTTTTGGTGTGGGGAATTTTAGCCTATGTTATCCATAATCCGAGATAACCGCGGCGGGAGACCATTTCCATGTTTGCCCTTGTTGACTGCAACAACTTCTATGTTTGGCATTTCGCGGAAGTTAATGGGAGCCAGACTTTATTTTACTTCACTGGTTAGAGCTGCATTTCCAGCTTTCCACAGTAAAAGAGAATTCTTATCCTGTAGCTTTCGAAGCTCCTAAACCCTCTCGAACTTGCTTTTAATA
>CAINOO010000301.1 GCA_903851535.1 uncultured Chlorobiaceae bacterium
CCAGCTCACGTGCAAAACCGGGTGATTCTCTTCACTCTGAGGTCGAACATTACCTGAGACTCCATAACGCCAGTTGATTCCCGCTCTCTTCTGCCATGCTTTACCATCCCAGGCATAGCTTCCACCGTCTTTTTCAGCATCAGTCTGATACCCCTTTGCTTCCACAAATTTCCTGAACTCGGCTACGGTAACGGCATATTTGCAGAGATAAAAATCACTGACCTTTACCTGATGCTGGGTCTCATCGCTGTCGCGCTCAGGCTCCTTCTCAGGGCTTCCCATCGTAAACTCACCACCGCGTATCAGAACATAGTTTGCCAGCACTGCTGATGAAAGGATTTCTGGCTGAAAAATTGCTGGCACTGATGATGCAACTATCACCCCACTCTTGAACGAACGATAGGCAAAAACCGCAAGAAGAACCATCATGACCACTGCAACAGCTATAACTGTTCGCTGGTTTTTAACTGGCCAGGTTCTTATCCCCGCAACTGCCGAAACCCCCTTTTCAATCTTCACAAACAACGACTGAAGCCTGAACGTTGATAAGTGTGGTAGTGGTTCAAACCCGATAGCGCGATACGGCTTCGATGTTGATTCAACAACTACTGGAGCCGGAACAGTATCTGGCGCTGGAGCCGGTGTTGGATACAGAAGAGATGATGTTGAAAATGAAATTTTTGAGGTAACAGCATTCACAAGTTCCCTGAATGCTCGACAAGAGGTGTTATTTTTCCAGTCAGAAAGATCCGCCGCATGAATATCGCTGAATCCAAAGGGAGGCTCGACGGCGTCAAGAAGCACGGGAACCAGAATGCCCCGTTTATCCGCTTCATCTGCTTCAGCAATGACCCATTTGGAACCGATGGAAATGTGAGACCATGCAACGAGCACACAACGGGATTCGTCCAGCCTCTTTTTGATATAACTGCGCCAGGTCTCCCCCGGAGGAATCTCCAGATCCCAGAAAACGCTCAAGCCCTGTTTTTGCAGTTCTTTGACAATTGGCTCAACCCGTTTCAGATCCTTGCGGGCATAGCTTATAAAAATATCGGTTTTGAACTCATTGGAATGCTCACTGGCTGGCATCTCTGCCCTGTTATCACTACTGGTTGATACGTCGTAAAGCGACAAAAAAGCTTTCATTTCACCAACCCAGCGGGGGCGTTCATGATCGCTCAATCCATCAATGTATCTCTGCCTTTTTTGTTGAAACCTGACCTTGTCGTCACCCCTGAAGGGCAACTTCGCCGCTTCGAGTAAAGCGTCGCCAATGGTCGCAGGATTATCGAGCATCCTGATCATTTCTTCAACAGTCATACTCATCAGTTTTTTCCCGCGATCTCCACTGACTCTTTTTCAGGATAAAAAAATGCCCGGATTCTTCGAAACGGCCATCCAGCTCGTCCTACCAAAGCCGGGCATTGTATTGTCTGCTTTTTGCCCTGAACACCTTACAGGGACAGGGCCATCAATCTGTTCAGAGGCAGTCATCCGACTTTACTTTTGAGCTACGGGACGAAAACCAGGCGGAAGCCAACATTCGCGTTGCGGTTGCCGGGGGTATCGTTGCTACGATTAGCCGAGCGACAGTTCCTCGCATTGCTGTTCCAGTTGCCACCACGCAAGACACGGTTCGAACCCACGATTGATGCCCTTTCTTACTTCATGCAGACCACTCACTATACACATTTTTTCTGAATTCTCTTGCGTTAGGCGGTGAAGAATGCCAATGGCATGAAGCAGGATGCCGAGCTGGAGCTCGGCGCGCTCCCAGGGAAATAAAAATCCAGCCGTCACGAGACGAAGGCCAAGAGGACGCTATCATAATGCTGTGAACGCTGAGGTGTCACATTGCAGGAATGGCAAGAGACGAATCAGATTTTTTCGTTCGCCAATGTAAGAGCATGAAAATAAAGCGAATCACTTATTCGGAATCCGGCAACCTCTCTTAATGAATCAAGATGAGGTCGGATTATATCTACCAGGCACTTTTGTTTAGCCTCCAGCAGAACTCCGATAACTCCAACCGGTTTCAGCTTTATCCTCATGGCAGCATTTCGGCCAGCTTTTTCATCAAGAAGAATCATATCGGCATCAAGCTCTGAGGCCAGCACAATACTTTCAGATTCGCCTCTGTCCAAATCACGTTGTAATGAGCTGACCCATAACTGATTTTTAACAGTATGACGATGAATCCAGTTTGCTGCAGCAACCTCTCGGCTTCCAGGCCATGACTTTCCAAAGGCATTCAGTTCATCCCATACTCCATCAGCAATATTTATCTCATCATAGAGCTTATAGAGCAAATCAAACTGACCTATGGCAGCAAGATTGGTCAATGGTGATGTATTACTGACCACCTTCATATTCGTTTTAATTCCTGAAGCGTTGCAATATCTTCATCCAGGTCGGAGAGATCATAATCAGGTGAAATGCGCCGAAACGCCAGAAGTTGACGGAATTCCCACAATGACATATCAGCCAGTTCATGTGCCTTTCCGATTGAAAGACGCCGCTGCGCATACAAGCTGACAGCTATTTCGGTTCTCAAGTCATGTATTGTCAGACGTGCCGAATCCAATATGTCTTGAGGAATGTTCAGTATATTCAGATTGCTTGACATAGTTATTGTTTTGATAGCAATACTCTATAATGTTATTACATACCTCTCACTATACACATTTTTTTCTGAATTCTCTTGCGTTAGGCGGTGAAGAATGCCAATGGCATGAAGCAGGATGCCGAGCTGGGGCTCGGCGCTCCCGGCAAAAAAAAATCGGCCGCCACGAGGCGGCACTGCGTCGTTCACTGAC